>VXON01000022.1 GCA_009840065.1 Cenarchaeum sp. SB0662_bin_33
GAAGAGAAGAGGGAGAGTCAGGCCTTTTTCCCCAAACAAGAGATTGTTTTTCACGGATGTATCCACGTACTTTAAAAAGCAAATAAAGGCATAAATTTATGATGCGGTGAAAATATCTGATGAAGTCGGAAAGGAATCATGCAAAGGTCGGCTATTCCATGATTGTGGTGTCAGCATCGCTGACGATAATAGCCCTGCTAGGCTTGGCCATCGGCGAGGATGTATTATACGCGGACAATCTACAGCGTGAGAGCACGGCGCACTTTAATGAATGTCGGGACAATGACTTTCAGCCTGATGGGTGTGAAAAATATTGGGATCGCATAAACAATCCCGCCTCTGGAATATATATAGACTTGGAAGATTGACATGAGGAGGTCACTCTTGCGATATGTGTCGTATGCAGGTGTTATAATTGCAGTATTTGGTGTTGTGTTTCATCTACAGGGCCAGGGGGTGGTTGGTCCTGAAGCATCATTCATGTATAAAAGTCAGGATTGGATTACACTAGGAGTTGTAATTGCCATGGTGGGTGCAGTAATAGTGGTTGCATCAACAATAATTAGAATCCGGCGCGTATAGGGTCGGCGGGCTTTATTATCTCCCGCAATATCATAGTTGCAAATGAGCCCCGCGACAGCGTAAATGAGACCTGCGCCCCATTTATGGCATAATCACTGCACGACATGGTGGCCTGCCGAAAGCCACCCTCCAGACTCAGCTCCTGCATGGGTTTTATGTAAAAGTCCCGAGTAGTAATGCCCTCACTGCTCATTATATCAGATATTACTGTATGAAAACGGGTCTTTTTGTAATATGCGTACCCCACCATGGGTATTGCCAGTCTCTGTTCAGAGTACTCATCATACTTGCCTAGTATATCATGCGCATCAAAGCAGACATCTCCGGATACCTTGTTCTGTACATCATACCCCTCTGATATGGCACGGCTCAGCGTCAGATTAAAGATGTAGGACTGGTATGCCTGTACGTACAGACGGCGCAGGTATAGTGGCAGTGATGCTATGGCGGCCTTGTGGTTGTTATCGTTTTTATGTAGTGACTTTATAACTGTCCTCTCTATGTCCATGGATTTAGGCATAATAGACAACCGTTCATCATGTGTGGTCGCATCGGTGATGCGTCTTCGCGTGGTAGTAGCTTGGGGAGTGTCATATGCAGACTCCTCATATAGTATCAGATGTATGGCATGGACATAATCCCCGTGCAGTATGGCCTTGCCTATTAGATGTGTGAACGGGCGGCGTGAGCCAAACCGCTGATACCCATAATGGTTTGGCGTGTGGTCGTAGTTGGCGAATTTGTCCGGCGGGCTCTGCATGCCTGCAATTCTGATTACAAAGTGGTTTGCTATCATTGCCTTTTTGGTCATGGGTCTCTTTGTATACCCCAAAAGTTCAAGATCATATCTGTCAGTGTGAAGGCTTGTGACATCAGCACTCTTTGATGTAGCGCAGACATACTGTGTTGTGTGCGCCTTAGAGTCCTTGAGTCCAAGCGCTTTTAGGCGCACCCTACACCGCCTATACACATCAGATATGCAGTGGGCCGTATCAATGTCGCGTTTTGATAGTGAATAAACGGCATACTCACCCTTCTCTCGTATGGACTTGGTTGCCGTGTCCGAGATTATCTCTGACACCACAAAGTCATCAGGCCTGGACTTTATACTGCCGCCACACCCCATACCATCAGTATAATACGAATCAACCCCTATCTGCCGGTCTATATCTGGTATGATCATGTTTCAGGCATGATTTGTACTGTCAGAAACTCAGATACCGAGACGGAGCCTGACCTTACACCCAAAAGTATCTTGTATGTACCTGGTTCTGCCCAGCTCTCGCTGATGATCTGTATGGGTAGGCGGGAAGGGCTGTCCAGTATCTGTATGCCCGGATCTTGGAGTTGTACCGGTACAAGCGAGTTGTGCGTGTGCACAATTATAGGCTCGATGGATGTGGGCTGGGTGGAGCTAGGAATTATATCGTAGTGTATTGTGACATTCTCGCCGGCCCTAAGTGTCAGCATCCTTGTGTCAAGACGGATATCCACAGGTATGGGCTGCGAGGTGTCCAGCACTCCTATGTGGTTCTCGGCCCATTCAGTAAACCATACCTTGTCCCCGTGCACGTCAATGCTCAGGGCCTGTGCTATGCCGCAGGATGCCATTCCACCACAGTCTGACCAGAACGGGTTTCTAGATGGTATAGAGTACTCGGTAAGCCTCTCTGTGCCCGAGTCAAATACCGCTATGCGGTTGGCGGTCTGTTCGTTGAATATTATTTGGCCGCTATCGGATATGTCTATCCAGTATGGTCTTGAGACGGGTGTCTGTATGACTCCGGTGACATTCCCGTATGATAGTACGTCCGGCGGACTGGTGACATAGTGGGTAAATGTCTCGGTTGCTACATCAAACGAGAAAAAGTACGAGCTGCTCGTATCTGCCAGCCATATGGTTCCCGAATCATCTATGGCCAGGCCGTTGGGAGTCAAGAGTCCCGGGGGCAGCTGATATGTGAGGGGCTGTACCACATCTAGGCGCTTGATCAAATCTGGATGTACGTTCACCAAAAGACCTCCCACATTGGGAACCCATGTCGTATACCATATTGTGCCGTCGGCAGCAACATCAAAGCCCGCAGTTACGGCCGACTCCACATCAGATGGTACGTCATAGTATACAAGACCGGACTCATCTAGGTCTGCGGCATCAAGTACAACCAATGTATTACCCAGAAAGTCGTTTATTATTATATCCGTACCGCGAAGTTGTATCACCTGTGGCAGTGAGGCATCAGTGAATATATCACCATACTTTGTGTACTCTTTTGTTACGGTATCAAAGCGCCATACCGATTGATGTGACTCATCAGCATACCATAGATAGCCATCCTCATACTCCATATCCCATATCATGGATACGGCACTATCATCCCAGTAGGGGTTTTCATACTCTTCAATTACTTCTGTGACCGGATTAAATGATGCGACATCGCCCGTATTGGTGCCAACAAACCATACGGTACCGAGCGGATCAACCACTATGGGGTTTGGCTGCGAGCATTGTGTGGGAAGGCCATACTCTACAATGAATGCGTTTGCCGATGGTTCGGCCACACCACAGAACTGTGGCCGCTGTATATCAGGATAATTGTCCAGTGGAGTGTTGGTTATGGTCATCTGATCAGGGGTAGCCGGGCCACCTCCAAACAGGAATGCGGGATTCGCCGCTATAAAAACAGTAGAGGATAAGAGTATGAATCCAAAGAATGCAGCCACGATTATGCCCAGTCTCTTGGTGTTGCGGGTACGCGAACCGCGATAGCCGGCATAGTCATGTTTCTTTGTCATACGTATGGTTGTATGTATACTTGCTTAATTTTAGTGCATTGGGAGAGAAGGTGTGTCTGGCCCATCACTGATTCATATACGATATGACATACTGTATGGCAGGCCGCGGTACAATGGCCCCAGCCCAATCTTGAACCGGAATGTAGCATATACTGGTAATCCTAGTGCAGTTACTGTATACACCGTTTGGCAGGCCAACAGCGGCAGGGCGGGAGCTGTCATTCGCGCCCGCACATCAAAATAGTGCAAGTCCACAACACGTTCAGAGTAGTGGCAAGTTACCGGTTATAGAGTCAATCATATGTTCAGGTGCAGGGCCCACCGATACGCATGTAGTTGTGCCCGGACTTAGCTGTGTGTGGCCGGCATCGTTCACCATACAGTATGGTAGTTTCATCCGAGCAGCCTCACTTTTTATGCGCTCCAGCTCTGCACAGGATGGCACCTTTAGAACCACCTTCTCCTGGCCCTGCCACCACTGCAGCCACCAGTCACTGTATGATACTCTAGCCCTTTCGGAGGATATGACACATGCATGTCCCACCTGCGCTGCAATCTTACCCTTACCCATCTTGAGGTCGGTGCGAACCGCTATGACCTGCTTTACTATCACCATTATACTAGCAGTTTATCCGATACCATGATAAAACCTTTGGAGTATACCAAGGCATACTGATGGAAAGATACGACGTGGTTGTGGCCGGAGGCAGCATATCAGGGCTGCTGTGCGCACGCGAGATAGCATCCGGGGACCACAGCGTACTTGTGCTGGAGAAGAGTCATGAGATTGGTACGCCCCAACACTGTGGTGGGCTGCTGAGCAGGGCGGCACTGGACTATCTGGGAATCATACCCTCAAACCGCATAGTGGGAAACCAGATAAGGACTGCAGACATAGTATCACCAAACGGCCATACCGTACGGGTTGATGCCGGCAGCGGCATACTGGAGGTAGACCGGCGCATGCTGGACAAGTATGTGGCAGAGCAGGCTCAAAAGAGTGGTGCGCACATCCGGGCCGGGACATCATTCAGGGGTATGACAGATGGCACGGTAAGGAGTAGTATGGGAGATATATCATGTGACATAATGGTGGATGCGCGGGGGGCATCCCTGCTGGGCGGGTCCGACCTGCTGGTATCGGCACAGTACGAGGTGTGTGCAGACTGGATACGGCCGGGAGAGGTGGTTGTTATGTTGGATAACTCAAAGTATCCGGGATTCTTTGCATGGATAATACCCACGCAGGGGGGAATGGGAAAGGTTGGTGTTGGAGGAAGGCGCATCAATGCTACGGCAGCCATGCAGTCTCTGCTGGATGATATGGGGAGATACTCTGTATTTCGCAAGATTATAGCGCCCATATGGGTAGGCGGGCCCGTGTCCGATGTGGTTCGTGGTAGTGTAGTGCTAGTGGGGGATGCTGCCGGCCAGACAAAGCCCACGACAGGGGGCGGCATATACTCAAGTGGTGCCGGAGGAATGCTGGCCGGCCAGGCCATCGCCAGATATTTGCAGACCGGAGATAGGAGTCATCTTGACTATACGGATGCATGGCAGAAGGAGTTTGGGAGAGAGTTTGAGGCTCAGCATGCGGTCCGAAGGATACTGGAGCGGCTGGACAATACGGCCATCGACTCCATACTGTGCAAAGTACAGTCATCTACACTAAAACGGATAGCCAGTGATGGTGACTTTGACTTTCATGTGGGTGCCATACTTGCGCTGTTGGGCATCAGGGGTGTGGCTCATATTGCCAGAGATATAACCGCTAGCGAGGTGCGTCGGGCATCCGCATACATACAGAAGATGGTAAAGATGTGACCCTCATTATAGTATCATAGTGGACACATTCTTTTATTTCAAACCAAAGAATTATTTAGATATTACAAGAACCGGCATTGAATGAGTAACTGGGACTTGATGATGCCCGGAATGGGACTGACGGCCATAGGGTTGGCAGGCGTTGTCATATCGTACTCGGGCCTGGCGCACACATTCATTGATGGTATGCATGCCCTGACAGGACTCACCATGATGATAGGGCTGATATTTCTGGCTACGGGTATACTAGATGGCGGCATATCCACAAGCAATAGGGCCAAGGCCACAATGCTGGTGGTAATATCCATAATACTGGCATTTGGAATGGCCGGATTCCTGTTTAATACGATTAGCACTACTGGCATATTCGCAGGTATACTGATAGCGATAACGTTCCCGGCCATCATAATGGCGTATGTGGCAACAAAGAAGCCCCAGTATACAAAACCTTTGGGAGCCATATTTGCCATGGCCGCGGCCGCAGGCATAGTATCATATATGGGATTTGGACTTGTGGGTCCTGACACATATCTCATACCCGAAGAGGTTCCCGAGCCTGAAGCGATACCCGAACCGGAGCCGTTCACGGGAAATATAGTGACGGCGACCATACTGAATGGTTCGGACATACAAGGTAATCCGGACTATCTGCCTGACATTCTTACGGTTAGTGTGGGTTCGGGCATAGAGTGGTTCAACGAGGATGCTGTTGCACATACGGTAAGTAGTCTAGATGATGTTGGTGCGACGTTTGATTCGGGTTTGATCAATCCTGGTGATATCTACTTTTTAGACACCACGCCCCTACAGGTTGGTGAATATGATTACTTTTGTATTGTACACCCATGGATGCAGTCAGTATTTGTCATACAGGATGCTCTGCCCATGCCCGATGAGATCATGGCCGAAGAGGAGGGCGTTACCGACGAGAGCATGGTCGAAGAGGAAACTACAGCAGAGCAGACCCCCCCAAGTTGAGGGATAGGAACATACAGCCAATCAAGATTATCATAGATGGACGGCTACTAGCGAGTATGGCTAGACACTCGGTGCAGTGCGCCCCCAATGAGGCCTGCGGCATAATATATGGTAACATCAGGGATGATGCATACATAGTAGAGGATGTAAAATTTGTCGAGAATGCCTCCAGCTCACCCATACAGTTCACAATGAGCAATGCAGACACAATAAGGGCATACGATAGCAACTCTGATGTAGTGGGAATATATCATTCACATCCAACATCGGCGGCTATACCATCAGGAATGGACAGGGAGTACATGCTCATAAACCCTGTTGCATGGGTGATATACTCGGGCGCAGACCAAAAGTTTAGAGCATGGCACATGACAGATGACATACACGAGTTGCTTATAAAAACGGAAAATAGTGGGTGAAATCTAAATACCCCATGTTTTTCATATATGCACATGGAAGTACACGTCTACGATACATATGTGAAGGCCTCTGATGGCCGCACAATGCATTTTGATGTCATCACCGGTGAGCGCGACCACAACAAAGCCATACAGTATGGCAAGGAGTGGCTAAAGTCCGTCGGCGAGGGAGATGCAGTCATGACAGTCAAGGAGTGTCAGTTCTGTCATTCCCAGGGGGCTCCCGGGCCTGTGGAAGATGCAATCAGGTCACAGGGCTACTTTATACAAAAGATGTCGGGCTGTCCCTGACTTTTAGAGATATATTTTTTATTTAATTTGGATATGTTCGATATCACAATATTATAATCGCCACAAAGGCAGGAACAAAGACTATTGCCACCGTATTTAGTAGTTTTATTACTGTGTTTAGCGCGGGTCCCGCAGTATCCTTGTAGGGATCGCCGATTATATCACCAACTACTGCAACCTTGTGCTGCTCGCTGCCTTTTTCGCCTCGCATCTCTACCAGTTTTTTAGCATTGTCCCAAGCACCGCCGGTATTTGCCATATGGTACGCTAGGAATATTCCCGTAACCACAGAGCCCATCAGTAGGCCGGCGACGGCGGTTGGGCCCAAAAGCACTCCCATTATTATGGGCGATGCTATGGCTATAATTGCAGACTTCCACAATTCGCGTATAGATGCCACAGTTGCAATATCCACGCATTTGGCATAGTCAGGCTTTGTCTTGCCGGTCAGTATACCAGGACTCTCCTTGAATTGACGGCGCACCTCATCAACCATCTTGCTTGCGGCGCGTGATACACCGTTAATGAGCTGACCCGTAATTATGAATGGGAGTAGGCCGCCTACTATCAATCCCACTATTACCGCCGGGTTGGTGAGTGAGTAGTCCAGCCCCAGTATACCCTCAAAGACATGAGCCGCCTCAAACTGAAATGCCTGTATCATGGCCAGGGCGGCTAGCGCCGCACTTGCTATGGCAAAGCCCTTGGTTACCGCCTTTGTCGTATTACCGACCGCATCTATCTCGTCGGTGACCTTGCGGTTGGACTCTCCCATTCCGGTCATCTCCACTATACCGCCCGCATTGTCCGCTATGGGCCCAAAGGCATCTATGCTGAGCACGATACCTGCAAGGCTCAGCATCGCCATGGCAGTCAGCGAGGTTCCAAATATTCCATACAGGACTGGGTCGGCACCCTCGGGTGCGGCGGCCGAGGATATTGCAAATGACAATATTATGGCAGCCACAAGTGCAATCATGAACGGACCGGTAGACTGTAGTCCTTTGATTATTCCCATGAGTGTCAGCGACGCATACCCCCAGCGTGCCGACTCGGCTATCTCCACTACGGGTCCGAACTTGTAGCTGGTATACCTGTCGGTTATCTTTTGTATTATTGGTACTAGTGCCACACCCACTATTGTAGTTCCAAAGAGGGCGTATGCGGCCTCGCCCCCCACCAGCATAGTCAGAAATACAAAGTTTAGTGCTATGGCAATTGCCGCTGAAACATAAAAAGATGTGTTAAGCGGCTTCATGACATCAGTGATGTTGGTGCTCCTCACTATTATGACCCCTATTATGGATGCCAACATTCCGGAGGCGCCAACCAAAATCGGATACAAAAAGAGATCCGGAGCTCCTATGAGAGCAGCAATCAGGAGTGATGCCAGAATGGTAACAATATACGACTCATAGACATCAGAGCCCATGCCTGCAGCATCACCCACATTATCACCTACGTTATCTGCTATTGTGGCGGGGTTGCGGGGATCATCCTCAGGTATGTTGGCCTCAACCTTGCCCACCAAGTCGGCGCCCATGTCTGCAGCCTTTGTAAATATCCCCCCGCCTATGCGTATAAAGAGCGCTATAAGGCTGGCACCTATACCTATACCAGCTATGGTGATGGGATCTGGAAATATCATGTATAGGCCGGCAATTGCCAGCAATGCCATGGCAGGAATGGTCAGCCCTACTGTTGCGCCGCCCCGAAACGCCATGGCAAACGTCTTGCCTAGGCCATCACCGCTCAGGTTCGCCGCCCGAACTGCAGCCTTGACTGTAATCTTGAGAGATATGAGTCCCGCCACCGCCGAGAGTGCGGCCCCCACGGCAAAAGCTATGCCGTTGGAATAGTTGAGAAATGCTCCGATTATTACGGACAGGCCTATCGCCACTGGAATTATAATCTTCATCTCACGTCTCAGGAATGCCGCAGCACCTACCCGGACGGCCTCGGATATCTCCATCATCTCGGGTGTGCCTGCATTCTGGCGGGAGATCCACATCGCCAGAGCCACGGCGATTAAAATAGATGCAATGCCCGCACCTATAGGTAGTATCTCCAGCATCATTATATGTAGTGGTTAACCCGATCTCGTAAATATAAATTAAGATAAACGCCTAGTTCCTTTCCAAGTCATCTACAGATTCATACATTAAAAGATAGAAGAGTGTTAATTGGTCTCTTGAAGATACGATTGATGATCATTTTACATGGGTTGTTGTAATGTGGAGCAAACCCGGCCTAGTAACCATGGCACTACCCCGATTGTAGTCTAATGCTGCGTCCAGACACCCCATTTGTATCCGTGTACTCATGCCAGTATCCATCAACCGCGTCTTCAAGAGAATGACATGGATTTATCCTAGCCGCCAATATGGCACACTTTATAGGAGATTTAGACCATCACCCAAGGACCGGAGGAACCCTCGATTTTTATACCACCATCAAGAATCCATCCCATGGATGTGCAGGTGTGTAATGTGTCAAAGAAGTTTGGGGAGGATCGTCTGATGTATGGTGGCGTAAATCTCACCGCAAAGAGTGGCGACTTTATATGCATAACCGGCCCCTCGGGGTGCGGCAAGACCACACTGTTGCGCATGATAGCGGGCTTTGAGTCTCCGGACGACGGCAGTATACTGATAGATGGACATCCTGTCGAAGGCCCCCATGGTAGGGCCGTGATGGTCTTTCAGGAGGGTGCTCTCTTTCCATGGCTGAACGTACGCAGTAACATAGAGTATGGTCTGCAGATGCACAGTGTTCCCGCCGACAAGCGTGCCGCAAAGTCCGAGGAGATGCTACAGATGATGAATCTGGGCGGGGCAGGAAAAAAGTACCTGCACGAGCTCTCCACAGGAATGAAGCAGAGGGTCGCCATCGCCAGAGCTCTAGCACTTGATCCGAGTGTGCTCCTGATGGACGAGCCCTTCTCGGCTCTGGACTATGGGACGCGCATAACACTGATGGGTGAGATGTACCACATATGGGCCCGGACGGGCAAGACCGTACTGTTTGTCACGCACCACCTATTGGAGGCCGTGGTACTGGGAAGTCGCATTATACAGTTATCAGCCCAGGATGGCCGCATCACGCATGACATACCAAATACACTGCCGTATCCCCGGGACCCACACGATGATACCGTAGTGGATATGGTGAACAACCTGTTGGAAGACGGCCAGAGATAGGTTTTAATTAATCGCATAATGCGATATAGAAAAGCCATTACATGTAATTGG
>VXON01000088.1 GCA_009840065.1 Cenarchaeum sp. SB0662_bin_33
CCACATTTACGAGTTCAATTTTGGCTGATCATATTGTGAAAAAAGCTTGGTTCATGCCTGTAATCGTGCTTTGGATAAACAATTATAATAACATAAATATTTTGATCTTTAAAAAAATAATTTATATCACTGCGCAACTTAATGTTGCCCACGCTCAGACAACAATTGCTATACAGTCTAATCTAACCACATCTTTGAAGAAAATTAAGGGAGGGTTAACCTCTTACGAATGAGGAGTGGTCTTTCACTTTGAAAGATGGGTATGATCAGACTATATGTAAAACAGACATATGTCCACTGGTTTAATTATATGGCGCAAGGGACCTTGGCCCATCTTCTCGTATATGCACCTCAAATGCGGCGCAGTATGATTACAGTGTTTGTATCGGCCACTCCGGGTGTCCGGCGAAGATCATCAATACGATCGTTTATCTCGGGTATGGCGGCAGCCCGAATTATGCAGGCAATATCATACTGGCCGGTTATCTCGTATACCGTCCTTATGCCCAGAGACTCTGATAGCATCTCAGATATCTGGGCAGTGTCGTGCTCAGAGTCCACAGAGACCAGCACTATGGCCCCGACCTCGCTTCGCTCTACTGTAAACTTGCGTATCACGCCAGAGTCCAACATCTTTCTTACCCGACGCCCGACGGCGGCCGTTGACATTCCTGTGCGCTTTGCAATATTGGCAAGCGACTCCCGGCCATTCTCCTCAAGCATGTCAAGTATTATGCCATCAGTCTCATCTGTAGTGTGACCCAACAGTGTCATGTTATGTCATCCCCCGCAGCCTCTCCTCATCTGTTATGGCCTCCTCAAGTTTATGTAGGACGGTGTCGGCCTGCTCCATAGTAAGCACCAAGGGTGGCAGCATGCGCAGGACATTTCGGCCGGAATACAGCATGAGTACTCCCCTCTTTATCAGATTATGTAGTATGTTCCGGACCTCAAAGCGCAGCTCGACACCAATCATGAGGCCCCGCCCCCGCACCTCGCGAATCATGTGATGTCTCTTCTGCATTTCATGCAGGGACCTTATGATGTACGAGCCCACATCCGCTGCATTATCTATGAGACCATCCTGCGTGATGGCCTCAAATGCGGCCTTTCCGGCGGCGCACGAGAGCGGGTTTCCGCCAAACGTGGATGAGTGCTCGCCCTTTGATATGCACGAGAGTATCTCAGGTCTCGCAAGCGTGGCACCCATTGGAACTCCGCCGGCCATGCCCTTTGCCACGCACATGATGTCTGGTGTCACGTCCCAGTGGGATCCGGCCCACAGCCTGCCCGTACGGCCCATGCCCGACTGCACCTCATCAAAAACCAGCAGTATGTCCCTCTCATCGCATATGTCTCGTATATGCTGCAGGAACCCATCCGGAGCCACGTGTATTCCACTCTCGCCCTGTATGGGCTCTATTATTATCATGCCTGTGTCATCGTTTATAGAGTCCCTTATCGAATCGACATCCCCGAATTTGGCAAACGACACGTCTGCAAGCAGCGGCGCAAAGGGCTTTCTATACTTGGGATTGAACGTGAGAGACAGGGCCCCCATGGACTTGCCGTGGTACGAGCCGCGCATGGCAACCACACCCGTCTTGGATGTGAACTTACGCGCAAACTTTATGGCTGCTTCAATGGACTCGGCTCCGCTGTTGTTCAGATGTATGCCTGTCAGGCCCCTTGGCGCTACTGATGATAACATATCCAAGAATCCTTCCCTTGTCTTGTTGTATAAAGAGCTGTGCACAGTAATTATGTTATCTAACTGCCCCCTGATGGCCTGCACGACCCGCTCGTTACAGTGTCCAACCACTGCGACACCGTAGCCGCCCATCATGTCTATGTATTCTGTATTGTCCTCATCCCATACGGTGGCTCCAAGTCCGCGCCTTATGGTTACGGGGAACCTCTGATACAGATTTCCCGTATAGTCGTCCTCACCCATCGGATATCACCGTACACTCATCATGTGACAGGGCCCTTGTTATGGGGTTGTTCCTCTGGCCGCACGCTATTATGGCGCGTCCTACGCCCATCTGCAGGGCTTCGGTCGATGCAAGTATCTTCTTCTCCATGCCCGGCCCCACACTAGTCCGTATGTCACGCGCCTCCTGTAGTGCCAAACTCTGTACTAGCTTGTCATTCATGTATAAACCATCCACATCCGTAATGAATACCACGCTGTCGGACCCTGTGGCTCCGGCCACATTGGCTGCCGCTCGGTCTCCATCCACGTTTAAGGACTCGAACTCCTCGCTTATGGCTACCGGTGATATGACCGGAACCATTCCCTCCTGTATAATCTTGTCCAGAAATGTGTGATTAACGGATGTAATCTTTCCCGTATAGCCGCCGTCTATAGCCTGCGGACGGCCCTTCTCGTTTGTTATGAGCAGCCGCTTCTTTCTTGTGGCCTCTATTATGCGGGCATCAGCTCCGGCCAACCCCACTGCGGAAATGCCGTTCTTCTGTAGCATTCTAACTATGTTCTGGTTTATGCGGCCGGCCATCACCATCTCGAATACACTCATCGTCTCCGCATCCGTGTACCTGCTGCGGATTCCACTAGGCGATGTCACAAACTTTGGCTCTATTCCCATCTGCGAGCAGACATGACTCACCTCCTTGCCGCCCCCGTGCACTATTATGATGCCATTCTTGTGTAATTGTGATAACTCTGATACAAACGTCGAATGTAGGCCATCCACTACACTACCCCCTATCTTTATGGTGATCATACCGGTGTCAATGGCGTGTACCGCAGACCTGCCATCTCATCAAGCCCGTGCATTACATTGAGGTTCTGTATCGCAGAGCCGGCCGCCCCCTTCATCAGATTGTCCGAGGCGGACATCACTATGAGCCGGTTGTTGTCCGTATCAACATCAAATCCTATGTCGCAAAAGTTGGAGCCTACCAAGAACTTAGGATCTGGAAACTTGTATAGGCCCTGCTGGTCCCGTATGAGCCGGACAAATTTCTCACTACCGTATGTCTCCCGGTATATGCGCCATAGATCCTTTGTTGTTGTCTCTTTCTTTAGAAAAGTGTGGTTTGTACATAGTATGCCCCTAACGACATCTACCGCATGTGGACTCATCGATACCTGTATGGTGGAGCCGGCAAGAGCGCTCAGCTCCTGCTCTATCTCGCCGGTATGCCTGTGACGGCTGGGCTTGTAGGGCCGTATGACTCCGGCGCGCATGGCATGAGATGTACCGGCTCCTGCTCCGGCTCCGGACGAGCCTATCTTTGAGTCCACTACGATATATTTTGTATCTATTATGTCGTTTTTTATAAGGGGGGCTAGTGCCAGCGTTGATGTGACTGCCATACAGCCCGGACACGACACCAGCTGGGCATCCCGTATCTCATCCCGGTGCAGCTCGGGAACGCCAAAGACGGATTTTTCTAGGTATTCGGGATGCGGATGCTCCCAGCCGTACCACTTTGCATAGTCTTGTGGGTTGTGCAACCTATAGTCCGCACTCAAATCTATGATCCTTATGCCTCTGTCATAGAATGCCTTTACTATCTCCGTGGCGCTGCCATGTGGAACCGCCGTTATTATCAAATCACACTTTTCGGAGAGTCGGTCATAGTCCAGCTCGGAGAATGTCAAATCTGTAAAACCCTTGAGGCTGGGCTGTATCCGGTGCAGGTACTGGCCCGCATGCTTTCGGGATGTGACGGCGGTTATCTCTACATCAGGATGGTTCACCAACAACCGCAGTACTTCGCCTCCCACATAGCCGGATGCGCCAATTACGCCTACTCTCATGATTGTATATGTTCAGCTACTGTAATTTATTTCCTGAGTTGTGATACTGCATATCGTACCATACTATCGGCTATATCCACATCCGACACCTTTGATATTCCCCTGAACTCTACTGTATTGTTCACCTCGTGTACCATTATACCTCTTTTGCTGTCCTCCATCATGTCTATGCCCAGTATGCCGCCGCCCACTGCTTTGGAGGCGCGCGCCGCCATCTCGCCTATCTCGCCTGTATAACTACACGGCTCCGGGTCTCCGCCAACAGATACATTGGTACGGAACCCCTCCGCATTCCGGTACATGGCCGCAATGGGTATGTTATCTATGGTTATCACCCGGATATCCCGGGGCGGCCTGTCTATTATGTCTTGTAGATAGTATATCCGGTCCAGGGGCGTGTCTGTGACCTTGCGAATCTCTATTACGGCATCGGTGGCATCTTGGTCCCGAAGCGGTATTATGCCACGGCCCCAACTGCCCACGACCGGCTTTATCACCTTGGGATATCCTATCTGCCGTAACATGGATGAGGCAGACTCTGCCGAGTATGCAAAGTGCGTTGTGGGGGTGGGTACGTTATGCTTTTTGAGCAGCAACGTGACAAACATCTTGTCTCCACATATGCTGGCAACCTGGAATCTGTTTATGACGGGTATCCCCAAAAACTCTAGGTATGAGGTAAAGTGAAGGCCCCTGTAATAACTGACACATCTCTCCAGAACTACATCACCGGCATCAATACCTGTATCCTCTGTACCTGTCCTGGCCTGCTTTACATCATACAGTACTGTGTCATGTCCCATATTTTGAGCGGCCTTTGAGAGCATCTTCTCTTCAAGGCGGAGGCGATCATACGCTATACCTACTCTGACCATTGCTACACACCTATGTGTGGGATTGTAATTATCATTGTACCTATTTCATGTACCTTTGTAATTTATTCGCTTCAGCGGACTGCGCACCCCACAGCTCTACAAAGCCTGCCGCCCGTCTCTGATCAAACGTAGAGCCCGCACCATAGGTCGCCGATGCCGCATCATACAGTGAATACTCTGATTTACGTCCCACTACCCGGACGGCACCCCCCTGCATCCTTAGGCGCACGGTCCCGGTGACTACATGCTGCGATCTCTGTATGAATGCATCAATATCACGGCGCAGTGGCTCATCCCAGAGACCTAGATATGTCAGTCTTGCCCACTCATCATCCATCATGCGCTTTAACCTGTTCTGGTGTATGGTGTGGGTCATCTTCTCCAAATCCATATGCGCCTCTATGATGCATGTGGCCGCAGGTGTCTCGTATACCTCCCTGGACTTTAGGCCTACCGTCCGGTCCTCTATATGATCCACTATACCGACACCCGCATCGCCGGCCACCCTGTTTAGGTGGTCTATAAGCTCAACTGGTTTCATCTGTGTATCATCAACTGCGACCGGTATGCCGCCATCAAAGGATATTGTTGTATAGATGGGCTCTGTGGGTAGGTGGCGTCTGCGGGTCCAGATGAACGCATCATCAGGGGGTTCTATATAGGCATCCTCCAGTACTCCTCCCTCGATGGCCCTTCCCCAGAGGTTCTGGTCTATACTGAACTTTTTTGCCACATTCTCTATGTGCACGCCCCTCTCTTCGGCGTATGCTATCTCGGCCTCCCGGTCTAGGTTCTTGTCTCGGATGGGTGCTAGTATGGGCAGGTTTGATCCTGACATGAATGCCAAGTCAAAGCGCACCTGGTCGTTGCCCTTGCCTGAGCATCCGTGCGCCAGTACCTGGGCGCCCTCCAGATTGGCCACCTCTATGACCTTGCGGGCAATCAGGGGCCTAGCCAAGGCCGTAGCTAGGCAGTACCTGTCCTGGTATAGCGCATTGGCCTGTATTGCCGGATGTATGTACTCTTCTACAAACTCCAAGCGGGCATCTATGTTGTGGTGTGACACTGCTCCTAGACTCTTGGACTTTGCGTTTATATCATCATAGTCATCGCACTGCCCCACATCTACAGTAACTGTAACGACATCAAGGTTGTGCTCGGACTGTAGATACTTTACCACTACGGATGTATCAAGACCTCCTGAGAATGCCAGTACCGCTTTTGCCATATTAAAAAAATGATATAAAACCAAAAATTAATCTTTTCTGTGTACTTTTATGGTTCCAGCATGTGCGGGTATATGCCGGCGGCAACCAGATAGTTGCCTGCGGGTACCAGCAGCAGCATCTTGAACTCGGGCTCGTCCGTATCCGTAATGGGGTTCGGCCAGTAGTATTCCACCCACTTGCCATATGGTGAGCGGTTTGCATCAAAGAGTTCTCCAAGGTTTGTTCCCTGCATGTCTGTTATGTCGTGCGCGTCAACGCCCACAAGATCAGGCGACACACCATGTGCCATAATTACGCCGTCTTGATCAAGCACAGTCAGGTATATCTCCTCATCATGGTATAGTGTGTCTTCCGGGTCTTGTATTGCCTGCATGGTTCGGTGCATGTCCATTCCCAGTGCATCGACCGCATCCATCACCATGTTCCAGGCTACCTCCTGCCGTTCCCTGTCATACTCGGATATTATGGGACTCCTGGGCGCACCCGGACTGTCCGGATATATCCCCACACCAATGGTGTATCCCGCACTCTGTACAAACCATGTCAGTTTCCGCTCAGTCTCATCAGTCTCAGTAGCCGGATTCCCCCAGTAGTACTGCACCCACGCGCCATATGGGGAGCCATGCTTGTTGTATAGCTCACCAATGTTTGTGCCGTGCCTGTCTACCAGATTGTTTGCGTTCTGTCCCAATATGTCGGGTGTTATGCCATGGGCCACTATCTCACCATCGATATCGTTTACAAAGACGTACAGCTCACCATCATGATACAACGGGTTGTTCCTGTCCTGTATGGCAGCAAACGCTCCATACTTGTCGGCAATTATGGCCTGTAGTGCCTGTTCAACCATGGCCTGGGCCAGCCTCCGCTGCTGACTGGATGCATCATCAAGATATACCTGTGTGGCATCCGTATACTCTGGGTATATTCCCACACTGAACACATATCCCTGATAGACCCTTGTCCAGGCCAGCTTTCGTTCCGGCTCATCAGTCTCAGTAGCCGGATTCGGCCAGTAGTACTCTATCCATGCACCCTCTGCAGACAGATGCGCATCAAAGAGGTCACCCACATTTGCACCCCTACCGTCTGTCAGGTCATGTGTGTCGGTACCCACCAAGTCAGGCGATGCACCATGGGCCACTATTGTGCCATCCGAGTCCAGTACGAATACATACAATTCCACATCATTGTACAAGGCGTTGTCTGGATTCTGTATATCCGCAAAGGCCGTATTCATATCCATCTCAAAGGCAGCTATGGCGTTGTCTACCATCTGATATGCCACATCCTGACGTATATTGGTATACGCAGAGAACTCTGAATAAGCCTCGGCCAGCGATACGGAGGATGCTGCAACTGCAACTACGACTAGTGCCGCTAGTGTCTTTACATTATACATTGCACATACTAGGTTTAGATATGAATATATGTTGTTGTGTGGTTGGCAGTGTCACACTAACTTCGAACAAAATACCACCTTTACATGTGTATACCATAATGGCTAATCATGATCGTACCCAAAAATTACTGAGATTTTTTTTCACACACTTTGTAATGTTGGCAGCATATTGTACCACACGTTTAGAGTCATAATCTGTCTCCATGTATAGTGGCCCTGTCTGCCTGGGTTTGGCAAAGGCTTTACCATTTGGATGAATGGCAGTGCCTGAGAGTATGTACCTCTGTCCCCCCTTTATGGGGCAGTGTCTTAATCCGAGATTATTATTTTTGTGTAGCCATACAACCATACGAAATACAAGATCCGTCCATGACTTGACTGCAACTGTGGAACCATCCGGACACATCATTATAGTTGGTTTTTTGTTCATATCTATATTGGTGGATAATGCAACCCAATCTTCAAGTTTACTGGATTTTGGTGGTTCCTTGGAGCTCTTTGACTCAAGTATAGTCTTGATGAATGGGATGGTCTTTTTGAACATATACATACTGGTAACCTTTGTTTCATAATCTCCTAGTTTTCGGTGCAGTGTGGTGTAAATATTCTGTATGAAATTATGTCCCTCAAACGATGGGTCTGGTGCCTGTATGTTGTATGTTAATTTTACAAAAGTCTTTGTTGCAGTCAATGAGCATATAATCACACCACCCCTAGTCTTGAATTGTAGATGCGTACTTGTGGTGGTGACTCTAAGTCCCGGGTCCTTGCGCAGATGCCGAATAATATTTTGGCAGAGTCTTCGGGTATTGGAACCTGTCTTTGTATCTAGATAATCTTTAATGGTATTTACTGACTGCTTGATTTGTCTATTTGACTCAAATACACTATCAATTAATATTATTCCTCCTGCATATTGTAATAATTTAAAGATCTGAAGACCACAAGTAATCTTGCTACACATGCTGGTCTCAAAACTAGAGAAATTCTGTGATACTAAAATCGCATATGTTTTATCCCAGTTATACGAGGTATAATCCTCAGAGATGCCCCTTTTCGTATGTGTTTTGGCCACAGTACCCTTGTTGTTCATCATCGCATCATAATCCTTGGAGATCTGTTCTATCACATACTCATTGATCTCACTCTTACATAATATAATAGCAAAGCAGTTCTGCTTTTCATCATACACTAATATGTCGATATGGCGTGTAGGTATGCCTACCCCCAAACCCAGAGATATAATTTTCAGATCTGGAAAAAGCGAACTAAAATTTTGATTCACAAACTGTAAAAGTGCGCCATCACTGAGAAGCTGTTCCTGAGTCCGGCTGGCCAGAGCCATACCAACGTCCACAAGTACCCTCACACTATAGGTATATCAACATGGTAATTTAGTTTTGTGATATTGGGGTGTTGGTGCGTAAATCCGATATTGCACGCCGGCAGCTTAAACAACGTTGGTTCCTTCATGTAGTCTGTTTATAGTACTGTACTGTACGATTTAAATGTTTATATCTCGATCTTTATAATGAGTAAATACAAAAGACAGGAAAGGTACTGGTGATACTACTGAGGAGACCGAGGTACCCCATATGCAAAAGACGCTGATATATGAGTCCGTCCCGCATACCGGGACAGACACCCGCGGCATAAATCCCATCTGCTCCAAGGAAAAACTGACCTCTATATTAGCCGATAACAAGATACACCACCAACGTATGGAGCCCTACCGGAGGCGGTATACACCATACATTGGGGCTTGCGCACAAGTCCCTGCTAAAAACTTGGCACTGATGGCAGTGTAGAATTACGCACCGCCCCCTGCTCAGACAATAATTATTGCACAGTCTAGTACCGGAGGAATACTCAGGAGGTTACACTACAGAGAGCAAATGTATTAATCTTCGGTGATGGCTCCCCGCTCCCTTAGGCGCGCAGTAACAGCAACATCCTGCTCGTATATCTTTAGCGTATCTGCACCATTAAAGAATTTTTGGTAGTACTCCCGCCTGGTGATGGGAGTGCCAGACTCGTCACGGTCAGCAATAAGTTCATCAAGCCACTCCTGATATGACAACAGCCCATCACCAGTCTGCCTGTCCACAATCGACGCAGACTAATCGTATATAATACATATAGTCAGCCCATTTGGCAGCTCCCTGGCAGTTGCTACAGGCTGGCCTGTCCCATACTGTATACCTCATCAGTATCATATATTGTAAATGAATGGCATCGGTATAAACCAACATAGTTTATGCAGCAGGCTGTGTGTATTAAGCCTATGCCCCGCAAGTTCTTTGTGAGTTAACTGTTGGTGGATTGAATGTATCCCGTATTCTTCAGCCGGCGGAACTTTGCCACGACCACACACCGGCAGACTTTATTGGGAGGATGGTCTGAATATGGTGCCCGATTGCCTTAAGTAACACCTACTGTACATCACATCTTCTATGGCCTCGCCTCCTTTGTCCTGGCGGCCAGACTGGCGTTGCTTATGATGGTCTTCCACTTATTGTCCACATGGATTATGATTCCAGCCTCTGCCGCCGGCGTACGCTTGTGCAGGCTAAAATGGTTATAGTATACAAAAAGCCCATTATTAGGGGCGAGTCTGGATTCAATATATGCTGACTATGGAATCTGCAGAACATCCCGTTGAATTGTTCCTGAAATACATACTCAACCCCCTCTGATGCGGATACGTTAGATTTTACCTATGCATGAAAT
>VXON01000105.1 GCA_009840065.1 Cenarchaeum sp. SB0662_bin_33
AATAACCCGCCCCTCTATGGGGCCATCACACATTCACTTTTTGAACTACTGATGTATGATGGGGACTTTTATTGTTGGTTTGATCTGTAAGAGTAGTGCTGTCCGGTACAAGAAGATTTTGATATTTGAGCAGTTGCATCAACTGCCAGCGTATGTGTATACTTTTTGTCCGTCACGGTTATCATACCACTCTTGCTTATATTCATATCAAGTGTGTTCATCCGCTTGCAGAGTTGACCAGAGGAGGGTATATTGGACTCTCCAATCTATTCAAGATGCCTGTACCGGATGCTCATACTGACCCTGATAGCGGCGGCTAGCATAACCAGTATTGGTACGGAGCTATCACCTTTCCTCTATTGGTATGGTCAACTTTGTCTTTTAATTCAATATACGAACATGTCCGCCCCACGTTTGACATATAGAATAGTTTAGTTATTAAAAATACAAATTCTTCATTCTCTATGAAATCACTCAAGAAAAAATTACAAACCCGTAAGATTTAAAACAAATTACAATGCCATCGGCATTAGTATGGGGAAACCAAAGATTGTATTGACGGCAGACCGGACGTTGATGTCTCCGTATAGGCACATCTCTCTGGCTACATTCTTTGGTTGTGCGCCAGCAATAGACCCGAATCGTAACAAGAAGAGCTTTTGGTATAAGATACTCAAGAATCAGGTCACGCCAAAGATACTCTTTGACTTTATCTGCAACTATATACCCCACGAGAATGGTGTAGCCAAGTTTGCTCCCTATGGACTCCGCAAGGTGGAGGCAGGCCTGCTCCGGGATGGCTTTAGGCGGGACGAGGTGGTCGTGGCCCATCCAAACCATATTGAAAAGTTTATCGGTCCCGAGACCCAAGTTATAGGTACATACGAGATGGATCCATTGGGCATGGGGCCGGTCACCATGACGTTTACCTATGGCCGAAAGCAGATGTCATACGATGAGTACTATAATACCGAGCTGCATAACCGTATAAATGCAGCAAAGAAGAAGACAGGTAGTAAGGCAAAGGTGATATCCGGAGCCTCGGGAACTTGGCAGTATAACTATGCCCCAGAAAAGATAAAGGAGTTTGGCATATATGCTATACTTGAAGGGGAGTTAGGTGGAATAGCACCTGAGATAGATGGACATGCCGGCAAGTTCTTTAGATATCTGATGGACGGCCAGTTTGAAAACATGGACCCCTTCCGCAAGAAGGCGGACTTTAAGGTAAATATCAAGGAGTTTCAGAGGGAGAGTGAGACGTATTATGGAAGATTTGTAAACTTTTGGGATAGGCCTGACTTGGATGAGATTCCAAACATTGTAGAGCCTAGCATGCATGGCATGATTGAGGTGATGCGTGGCTGTGGCCGGGGATGCAAGTTCTGCGATGTAACACTACGCTCGCTACGATACTACTCTCCCGAGAAGGTAAAGAAGGAGATAGAGGTGAACATCAAGAAGGGGGGTACCAGATCCGCGTGGGTTCATAGTGATGACATATTTGTGTACGGCATGGACCCCCGAACCAGCAAAGGCATGGAGCCCAATAGGGATGCACTAGAAGAACTATTCAAGGCCATAATGTCCGCGGGGGTGACCCATACCAATCCTACACACGGAACGCTGGCCGGGGCCATAGCGGATGAAAAACTCATACCTAATCTATCAAAGATAATGGGGGCGGGTCCGGACAATGTAATAGGTATACAGTGCGGCTTTGAGACCGGCAGCCTACGACTTATAGACAAATACGCGGACAGAAAGCTAGCCCCCTATGCTCCGGAAGAGTGGCACTGGGTGGTAAAGGAGGGCGTAAAGACACTCAACGAGGACTATTGGATACCTGCCTTTACACTGATAATGGGACTTGACAACGATGAGACACCCGAGGACTCGTGGGAGACCATACAGCTGATAAACGAGCTGGAGCAGGAGCAGCCAGACTCCATGTTTACAGTCACGCCCCTGACATTTGTACCCATCGGACTCTTGGAAAAGTCCGAGTTCTTTAATATAGGAAACGAGATGGACCCAGCCCAGCTGGGTGTGATGTACAAGACATGGCAGCACAACTTCAAGTATGGCATACAAAAGTTCATGACCAGGACCGGCGGAAAGGGTCCGCAGCGCTACCTCTTCAACGCAATAGCCCGAAGCTTGGGTGGCGTGCCCTTGGGCGCCATGGAGCGCTATGCGACCAAAAAGAGTAGGGAACACGAGCTGGTAATAGAGAAGATTAAAAACAAATACTGGTAGTTAAGATATAACTACTGAAGATAGATGGACTTTTTAACAAAAACAACAACTTACATGTGATGTGTCATAATACCACATGCATCAGTTATACGTTACTGCGGGAGGAACCTGTCTAGTGCATACCAAGATACATTCTGCCCAAATCCGGATGCTCAGAGAGCTCCGAGGGCGGCCCATCAAAGATGTTTTTGCCACTGGCAAAGAGGTATACAATATCCCCAAGCTTCAGGGCCCGCCGGACATCCTGCTCTACCAGTATTATGGTAACATCAAACTCGTCCCGCATCTGGCGTATCTTCTCTAATACCTCATCGGCAAGCTTGGGAGAGAGTCCTGCAGTGGGTTCATCAAACAGCATCAGTTTTGGCTTTCTCATCATGGCCATCCCCATGCCCAGCATCTGACGCTGCCCGCCGCTTAGAACGCTTGACTTTTTATTCTGATACTCTTCCAATATGGGGAATGTCGAGTATATGGCCGGCAGTCTGTCATGAAACTCTTTTTTGGTGAGTGTATAGCTTGCCATGAACAGGTTCTCCCGTATGGTCAGATTGACAAAGACATTGTTGACCTGGGGCAGGTAGGCTATCCTTTTACGTGTAACCTGGTGTGGTGCCAGCTTTGTAATGTCATCCCCCTGATATATTATATTACCCGAATATATCGTGGTAAGTCCGAATATGCTCTTGAGCAGTGTACTCTTGCCACACCCGTTGGGCCCCACAATCACCGTAATGTCGTTCTTCTTTGCCACAAAGTCTATGCCAAAGAGTATGTGACTCTTGCCAAAGCCTGCATCTAGACTCTTGGACTCTATTACAATATCACCGGATATGTCACTACACCCCCAAGTAAGACTCTATTACAGTCTTGTTCTGTAGTATCTCATCAGGTGTCCCATCAGCTATAATCTTGCCTTGGTCAGTAGCAAAGACCTTGTCCACATACTGAAACGATATGTCAAGCCGATGTTCTATCACAAGAAATGTAATGTTATGCTCCTTGCATATCTTGTTTATCTTTTTAAATATCTCATGGGCCAGAGTCGGATTGACTCCAGCAATGGGCTCGTCCATGAATATCATCTTTGCACCCGACATCATTATCCTTCCTAATTCCAGCAACTTCATCTGACCTCCACTCAGATTGCTGCTTAGATTGTTGACTACCTTGGTCAGACTCACCATCTCCAAGAGATCATCGGCCTTCTTTTGCAACCTCTTTTCATCTTCCAGCCATCTATGTTTCAATGGCGCATTCCTGTACAGGTCTCCGGCATTCTTTGTACTGGCCGTCATCAGGTTTTCATTCACATTCAGGTTCACAAACGGCTGTGGTATCTGAAAGGAGCGTACCAACCCATACTTGTATATATCGTGAGGCTCCTTGCCTGTTATGTCATGGCCATCAAAGATTACTGTGCCCGTATCTGGTTTTAGTACTCCCGCAATCACGTTTACAAGTGTGGTCTTGCCGCTGCCATTGGGTCCTATCAACTGATAGATCCTTCCCTCCTCCAACTCTAAATCTATACTGGTCAGGACATAGTTGCCATCAAAGTGCTTGCCAACATTTTTAACGCTCAGGAGTGCCACGATACATATAGTATACACAATACTGTAATATAGTACTTTTCCTCTATATGATTTATTGATTAACCCGGTATTCTTTGACGCTGCAGTCTTTGCAAGCCTGTTGGTCCTACTGAGCTTGGGTCTGACACTGACATATCTGACCACAAAGGTACCAAACTTTGCCCATGCATCATTTGCGACGCTGGGAGTATACATGACACTAATAGCCGTGCGGGTGTGGGATACCAATCCGTATATTGCCGTACCCATAGCTTTTCTGTTATCGGGACTTGTTGCCATAACCTTGTATGTCTTCATACTAAAGCCACTGGCACGCCGGGGTGCCACCGAGGCCATACAGATGATTGCCACACTGGCATTTGACATGATACTGATTGCGGGATTAAACATAATGGCAGACTATCTGACCGAGGGATTCCGCATAAAATCCCGAGAATTTACACTGCGCAGCTACGACTTGGAGTTTATGGATCTACCCATGATAGTCTTTATAGCACCAATAGCAGTCGCCGCCATCGGAATAACACTATACTTCATACTAAAGAAGACGAAATTCGGAATCGCCGTGCGTGCCTCCACAGAGAACCCCGACCTGTCCGGCACCGTGGGAATAAATGTCAATGCCGTGTATGGCGTAGCTTGGATGATCGCTGGAGGCCTAGCAGGTGTTGCGGGAGCCCTGATGGCCCTATGGTTCCTTGGAGATCCCAATCTGGGGCCGCTCCTGCTGCCCAGCATATTTGCCGCTAGTATAGCCGGCGGCCTGATGAGCATATTTGGTGCCGTGGCCGGCGGTCTCTTGGTGGGATTGGCTGAGGTGCTGGGTACTAGGTTTCTGGCCGGCGAGCTGGGCTCTTGGCTCATCGCGTATCGCCCACTGATACCACTTATCATAATCGCAGTTACACTACTGTTTGTGCCAAACGGCATAGCGGGAATAGACTGGTCCAAGCTGAGGAGTAAGATATGGCGTCGATAGATCCTGCGTTTATATTCATCACCGACCTGATTGCCATCTTTTCGATATACGCCATAATAAATCTCAGTCTGAACCTAGAGTTTGGCTATGGGGGAATCCCAAACTTTGGCAAGGTGCTGGCGGTGGGTGCGGGCGCCTTTGTTGCCGCCTCGGTACCGGGACGAATAATCGCAAGCATTGCCAATATCGAGGGTGACTACATACAGAACAACCTCTCCGTAGTGGCTGCCGCGGATATATGGATTATAGACAACATAGGACTGACACTTGTAATATTCCTATTTACATTTGTAATAGCCGCCGTTGTGGGTGGTGGATTGGGAGCCCTCACATCCTACCCTGCCCTCCGCCTGCGCGGAGACTACCTAGCCATAACGCTGCTGGCATTTGGAGAGAGTATCCGTATTATCGGGAACAACTTTCCCCCACTTGTGGGCGGCACTCTGGGGGTGCAGGTCCCCGATCCACTGTCGTTTGTGCCCGACGAGCTACGGTTCCCAACGGCTAGCATTATTCTAATCGTGATGGCCGCGGTTGCGTACCTCTACTGTGAGATGACCATACGCTCTCCACTGGGAAGGTCTCTGCGGGCGGTTCGGGATAACGAGCTGGCATCCGCATCGCTGGGAAAGGATACCGGCCGCGTGCGCATGAAGACCATAATAGTGGCATCTGCCCTAGCCGCAATTGCTGGTGCCCTGTACGCTATATATACGGGAAGTACCATTGCCATAGCCTTTGATCGGAGCAGCTGGACATTCTGGCCATTCTTAATGATTCTGATTGGTGGTCTGGCCAACAACAAGGGCGTTCTTGTTGGTACGTTGCTGTTTGTGACACTGCGCAAGGTGATTATATTCTTCAAGGACTCGTTTGAGTGGGTTGTGCCCTTTGATGTCGTATGGCTGGATATGCTACTGCTGGGAGCCATACTGTTGGTCGTGCTCCTCTTCAGACCCCAAGGCGTGATTGTAGAGAAGCCCACCCACACGCTGGGCCAAAAGACAAAAGCCAAGGGTGTTGTGCGCATATTCAACCTGCTCTTCAGATGATTATTACATCAAAACTCTCTCCCTTAGGACATGTAAAAGATCACAAGGAGGGCAGCCCGGAACTATTTGATCGGAACTGTTGGCTGTGTTGAGCTACATGATGCCTGCGTCTGTAACTTTTACATCACGTATGATGTGGGGACCGACCACCTAAAAAAGGAAACCGGCGCATCTTGGTGACATGTTGCATGGTGGTGCGTGAATGTTCTACATACTCATTAACCAAACTTCTTGATGCAGTCTCCCGCTCATCAATGTACATGCAATTTCGTCTTCCCCGTGCAGTCCAAGATGTCTTAGTCGACTTTTCTAATGTCACTGTCTGGCATCCGGAACTGCAGACCTGCGACTTCAGAGTCAGGCTTATTTCATGTCTTCTGAGGACAACCCGATTAATTAATTAAAGCCAACAGTTACCTCATGACATATGGGCCGAAAAGAGAGGCGCGAGCGTGAACAAAAGAGAGCCAACTATGCATCAAAGCATGCCGCCGAGAAGCGCAAGCATATGATGATAGCAATAGGTGTGCTAGGTGCCGTCGGGGCCATAGTTGGATGGTCGGCATTTGTCTTTGTGACTCTGGACCCTGCCGACATAGGCGGCGCGCCCATGGGTGCCGGAGCCCTTAACAGCGCCCACACACATACGGGCATACTTGTAAAGATATTTGGAGACACATTCCCATTCCATGAGACGGGATACCAGATACAGTCAAACTGGATACACTTTGAGAATCATGACGGTACCACGATTCACAAACACGCCACCGGTGTGGATTTGGGATTTCTGTTCAACTCACTGGACATAGGACTCACAGATCAATGCTATCAGTTCCCTAGCGGGCAGGAGTTCTGCACCAATGATGAGTACAAACTGCGATTCTTTATCAACAATGTGGAGATGAATGATATTCGCGGTTATGAGCCCATGGAGAACGACCGCGTACTGATTCTATACGGCAACGAGTCTGAGGAGGAGGTAGGCGCCTATCTAGACGAGCTGAACAGTATGGAATTGGTTAGATGATATCGAGCCGCAATGTTCTGGAGGGTGTCTCTAGGGCCCCCCATCGTGCCATGTACAAGGCCATGGGGCTGAACGATGAGGACCTATCAAAGCATATGGTTGGCGTATCCCATGCCGGCAACGAGGCTACTCCATGCAATATACATCTGTCATCACTAGCCCAGAAGGCCAAGCGCGGGGTATCTGATGCCGGTGCCACGCCTAGGGAGTTTGGCACTATAGCGGTTAGTGACGGAATAGCCATGGGCCATGAGGGGATGAAGTCATCATTGGTATCACGGGAGATAATTGCAGACTCGATAGAGCTCATGGTGCGCGCCCACCAGTATGATGCAGTGGTGGGACTGGCCGGATGTGACAAGAGCCTGCCCGGCACAATGATGGCCATGGCCCGCCTGAATGTGCCATCTGTCTTTGTGTATGGGGGTACTATAATGCCCGGAATGCTTGAGGGTCATGAGCTCACCGTAGTGGACGTATACGAGGCAGTAGGCGCATACAATGCCGGTCAGCTGACCCTAGAGTCACTAAAGAACATTGAGGATGCGGCCTGCCCCTCAGCAGGTTCCTGCGGGGGCATGTTTACCGCAAATACGATGGCATCCATATCCGAAGTGATGGGACTAGCCCTACCCGGAAGTGCTAGTCCGCCGGCCGAGGATCCCCGCCGGCAACAGATTGTATATGATAGCGGTGTTGCATGCGTGAAACTATTGGAGAATGGAATTAGGCCCTTGGACATACTCACATTTGAGGCATTTGAGAATGCCATTACAATACTAAACGCACTGGGCGGCTCTACAAACGGCATACTACATTTATTGGCCCTGGCCGGCGAGGCTGGCATAAAACTTGACTATGGTGACTTTGAGCGCATCCGCAAGGTAACCCCTCATGTAGCAGACATGAGGCCCGGCGGCAACTATGTGATGAACTCGCTGGACAAGATAGGTGGCATACCACTGGTGATGAAGAGTCTCTTGGACCATGGCTTGTTACATGGAGACTGCCTCACGGTTACGTCAGATACGATATCTGAGAATCTACGGGATACGGGAGTAGTCGATCCACAACAGAGAATAGTCCGAACACCAAGCACTCCACTGCACCCCCGGGGTACGGCAAACATACTCTGGGGCAGTCTGGCACCGGAGGGAGCTGTAATCAAAACCGCGGGCGTTGGTATAGACAGATTTACAGGCAGGGCCAAGGTCTTTGATAGAGAGGAGGATGCATTTGAGAGTGCGTCCGGGGGCGGCATATCAGAGGGTGATGTGGTTGTTATACGATACGAGGGGCCAAGGGGTGGGCCGGGCATGCGGGAGATGCTATCAACCACTGCGGCGCTGGTGGGTCAGGGATTAGGCAAGAAGGTTGCGATGGTTACCGATGGAAGATTCTCTGGAGGTACTAGAGGATTCATGGTGGGCCATGTGGCACCGGAGGCCTTTGTCGGCGGACCCATAAGTCTTGTGGAGGATGGTGATGTAATATCCATAGATTTGTCCTTGGGCCGCATAGACTTGGAGGTACCCACCCAGACATTAAACCATAGAAAAAGCCTGTGGCAGCCACCAAAACCAAACTATGCTCACGGGGCTCTTGCAAAGTATGCATTCATGGCAGGGTCCGCTGCGCATGGTGCCGTCACAAGACCACTATGAGCCGTTTCTATATTCTGAGTTTGGATACAGCATCAGCTCGGGTTCCATACCCGTCATAAATATCTCAACCCTGCCGATGCGGCTTCTATACATCTTTACCTTCTTTCTATCTTCGACGTAGAACCGCTCCACGGTAACAAGCGCTAGGTCCTCTAGGTGTGTCAGTATCTTGTATACCGAGGATATGGAGATTTCAAGCTCCGTGGATATCTGGTTGACTCCCTTGGCCTCGTCCCTGACTGAAAATAATATGGCCCTAGTGTACACGTTGGAGAGTGCCTCAATTATCTTTTGAGTGACATCAAACTCTTTTAATTTTAGTATTGGTGGCTTCTCGTACATTTTAGTTGGGGGCTAACTCAAGGATGGTTTCAGGCTTTGATCCCTCAATGCGGATCTCTGCCTTTGCTATGCGACTTTTGTATAACTTGAACTTCTTTCTTCCCCGGGGCTCTACATCTATTCTTGTAACCTCCATGAGGGCTAGATCAACTAGCGTGGATAGTTTTTTGTATACTGAACTTAGGGGTATGTGCAACTCTTCGGAGAGCTCGGCGGCACTCTTCTCATCCTTTATTGTAGCGAGCAACAGGGCCCTTGACTCGGCATCAGCAAGAGCTACAAGTATCTTTTGTGTTGTGTCGTATTTTAATAACTGCAGGAGAGATATGGACCTAGACATGATGACATAGTATTGTAATGGCTATTTAAACAAAATTGTTTGTTTTATAAAAATAGAACAATTAAAGGCTGCCCCTGATGATTCTCCCCTGTAGAGACATGGTATTTTCCAAACCATCAAATGTATACCCATGTCTGTTAATATGTGGGAGGTAAAACCAGATGTGATGTATTGCCAGACCAGACAGACAAGTAGGTTGGCACTCCTGAGGTGGAGAATCATGAGGTAGAATCTACATAGATGAATCACAACATGTTGAGGATGAAATCCTGTGCCTGTCGCAAGTTTATGCGCATAGTACTCTGCAAAAAGATCCGATATTTTTCGGTGCCCGACGGTAACGGAATTTCTTACCCGAAGGGATTGATTTGGGCCGCCCTTCTGCATGGCAGCCAGCGTCCTGTCCAATATGGTACATACTCAACCCTCTCTGATGCGGATACGTTAGATTTTACCTATGCATGAAATCAGATTTACGCAGACGGTGGTGGCTTGCCACAAAATGGTAGATAAACATTGCATTTGCATTTTTGGCAATGGATTACAATACGGGGCGGTGTAAAACAAAAACGTGTTGGGTGGTATAGTATTACTGCTTGAAATCACTACAATTACAATTCAGTAAACTGCCGTATCAGGCGCATATGCAATATACAACGGTTACCCAAGGGCGATGAG
>VXON01000119.1 GCA_009840065.1 Cenarchaeum sp. SB0662_bin_33
TCGAAATATCGTCGCTGGGAATGACTCTGTGTAGTACGTTAACACGAACTTTCGTGACGTGGAATGCTTGGTCAGGTCAGTATGCCATCTACGCATAAAAAAGTTTTTTGTTTGTAGAAATAGTTATGACTTGGCAAGTACAATTCAGATAATGTTTGCATGGTTAGTAGTACGGGGCGAATACACCGGATCTACAAGGCAGGCCATGGTTTGTTTTGGCATGGTTGCAATCTAGTCCACACACCGCAGGGGCCATATATAAAAAAGATGTCTAGTTAAAAACGTCCAAGGTAGACTGATACAGATGACCTGATAATAGTTGCAAATCTAGTTGTTACTCGAGATACCAACTAAATCTTGCCATCCTTTACACGTTTTACCTGTAACTTTACCAGCTTGTTTTTGTGGAATTTCATTATTATATCGAGATCCGCACGTATTTTTTTGACCTCAGTCTCCAATCTAGCTATTCGTTCGTATATTGTATCTTCACTCATGGATATTTAAAATCTGTATTTATTTAAAAATCTATTGGGTTCTACTATAAGACGCATCAGATGTAGATATGACCCCATATTTAATAACTATAGACAATTTTCCAGACATATAATCGCAGCCAAAGTGCCATCATTCTTTGGACTGTCTCTATAGGCACACCTCGCATAAAATGGATAACAGGTTGTCGCGATTATCATAACGCAGTATATCTGTATAACATGACTGGGGGATACCATATGCCAAATCCCGGGGCAGACTATATAGGGACTGTTATTATACTAGACAGGAAGGGGATTGCAGGACTCCCAATCGTATTTCATCTACCATAGAAATTCCCGGTGCCAACGAAAACAAATTCCCATCATACTAAAATATTACATTTTAAAAAAACAGAACCGTGTTAAAAATTACTCCGGTCCTCCTTTTGGTTTTGTTTATTATAATTATGACAAATTCGGCGTACGGTCACAAGCTTATCACTCATGATGGCAAGCACGTGGATTTTGACTCTGCGCTACAGATACCCGATCACCGTGTATCATGGGCCATCTATGACAACCTAGAAGCTGATAAGGCAAAGTTTTACACATTTGATGCAAAGCATGGTGATGCACTCTATGCAAGTATACTGATCCCCAAAATCAATGGATTAGAGGAGTATGCGCCATCACTCTTGTTGGTAAGACCTCCCGGATTGGAGAACGATTCCACCCTGCCGGAGGACTGGTCAAACGCAGAGAGTTTTCCTTATGTAGGGGAATTTCCCGGCGATGAATTCTACGAACCCTTTGGCCAAGTGACCTACTGGGAGAGGCAAGAGGTTAGGACGCATATTCTCACCGACGGGAGATATTTTATTGTTGTCGCAGACGATACGGGCCGGGACGGAAAATATGCCTTCTCAATAGGAACAATTGAAGACTTTTCAGGTGAAGATTTTCTTGTGACGCTGCCGGTGGCATGGCTTGAGACAAAGATATTTGTAAACGATTATCTTTCGGTGGGAGTATTCTTTTCTATACTAATCATAGTACCTGCCATTGTAGTGCTACTAATCATCAGAAGGCTGCGCCTGCGCATCTCAAAAACCCAGTGACTGTATGTTATTGTGCTAGGCCGCCTCCGGTAGTGGTTATTAAAATTATGATCATATATAATATATTACAATTTCAGCAGGATTACTCATACCTGCCAGATTGTCACATATTTAAACACTGCCAGTGGCCGTCAGGCAGGTTAGAAAAACCACAACTCCACACTTTAATTAACACGATGATATACACTGTATTGATGGCTCATCTCAAATGCATAGTTCCAGAATGTGGGCTAGAATACCCTCTGAAGAGTGTTGCTTTTCGCTGCGAGCACGGCCATCCCACCGATGTTGTATATGAGCAGGTACCATCCACATCCTTAAAGGAGGTATTTTACAAGAGACGAGATCATCACGGCAACATCTTTGATGAGAGTGGAGTTTGGAGGTTCAGGGAACTGCTCAACTTTTGTCAGATAGATACCTTTGATGTAATAGAGTGTGCAAGCCACTTTGTGTCACTAGACGGCTCAGAGGGTAGATTGTCAAAGCCATACCACATGAAGCGGGCGGCACGATTTGCCGGCGCCGAGGGCGAGTCACTCTGGCTACAGCCTGAAGGATATAACCCTAGCGGCTCCTTCAAGGATAATGGAATGGCTACTGCGGTAACCCACGGTAAGATGGTGGGTGCCAAAAGAATCATCTGTGCATCTACAGGGAATACATCTGCATCTGCCGGTATGTTTGCCGCCAACGAGGGAATGAAGTGCGATGTGTATATTCCTGCCGGCCAGATAGCGCCAGGAAAACTAAGCCAGGCATATCAGTTTGGGGCCCAGATCATAGAGGTCGATGGTAACTTTGATGATGCTCTTGAGCAGTCACTGCGTGATGTAGAGCGGGATGGTTATACGGTAAACTCGATAAACCCCTTCCGTATCGAAGGCCAAAAGACGATTCCATATAGGCTACTTGAGCATTTGGAATGGAAGGCTCCGGACTGGATTGTGTATCCGGGTGGAGCGCTGGGCAATACATCTAGTTGTGGTAAGGCGCTTTTGGAGTTACACAAGTGGGGCTGGATCAAAAAGATGCCCCGCATAGCAGTCATAAACGCCGAGGGTGCCTCTACACTATACAACTTGTACAATGGCAAGTTTGGCACCAAGCTTCGTTGGAATGGTGGTAATGTGGATACTGCATTGATTGATGAGTATTATGATAATATGGGACGGCGCCGGTTGGACCCTCATACACAGGCCTCTGCCATTCAGATAGGCAAGCCTGCCAACATACTAAAGTGTCTCCGGGCTCTTGATGCCACCGATGGCGTGGTTACCACTGTATCCGACAAGGAGATGCTTGATGCCATGGCCGTTGTGGGCCTGAATGGCTTTGACTGCGAGATGGCATCAGGAGCCGCCCTGGCAGGTATAAAAAAACTGATAGAGTCCAAAGTAATTAAAAAAGATGATGTCGTCGTGGGCATACTTACAGGGCGCCAAAAGGACGCGATGCTGCCGGTCCGGTATCATAACGAGTCATCCAATCGATTTGCCCGACCCCCAAAAAATCGCGGCGCATAGTCATTTATCAGGCCAATATATTGCAAGGATTTAGCATACACATCTAACAGCAGAATGCTCCAGGCCATCGCCCTAGGCCTACGCTATTGTAGTCTACCATTAGCATACAAATGAAATGTGAAATTCATCTAAGACTCTATAATATCCGAGTCATCCCATGTGAGTCGAAACTTCCCCACCACCCGAAACGATTTTACCCGGGCGCCCTTTTGGAATTTTATCTTGTAGGATTTTTGTGACACATCAAAAATATCCAATAATACCGGATTGTTTAGAGCCTCAAATATCGGAGGGTCTGTAGAAACCTGCTTCCAGTCACCCTCATCAAAATCGACATAGCTTGTAGTGTATAGTAGGCCCACGATCCATCATGACTGATACTCGATATAAAAGTCATAGTCATGATTTTTATGACGCAGAATTATACATGAATGCGGACTTGTTGCATAGCCTGGATAGTGCAGGTGATTCCGGATCATCAGGTCGGGGGATCGAAGCCCTCCGAGTCCTCTAGAGCATCAAATATCAAACTCGGCCCTGCATTTATCACACTTGCACTTCTCCTGACCTGGCTTTCCCAGCAGAAATATTTTACCTATGGTACGACAGTGGGGGCAGCGTCCTATAGTGGAGTTACGCTGTGTGGTGCGTATTATCTTTTGAGTCTTTCTTCTTCCCATTTACATCATATGTCACATGGTGTATATTAAACAAGGCGCGGGGAGGGGGATTTGAACCCCCGAGTCATTGCTGACATGGGATTAGCAATCCCACGCCCTACCGGGCTAGGCGATCCCCGCACACGATGTTACATCTACAGATTCGGTAAATAAGTCATGGTCTTGTGGCCATGCATCAGGGAGAGTCAAACAGTGAGTGTTTCTGCACCATATCCGACAGATGCATCCTAGAGCCCCCCACTATCTTTAAATCTACACCCACCTCGCCGTCTTGTATTGTTATGATGTTGTAGCTGTTCTCAAAGAGGCCCCGTGGCCTCTCAGACGTGGCGGTTCCCGCGTTTACTACCTTTAACTTACCAAAATCCCACATCCAGGGCCTGTGATTATGTCCACACAGCACCAGGCTTACACCCGAATTAAGTATGGTTCGCAGCACATCACCTGCATCCCGGACAGTCTGATGATCAGAGCCTGTGTCCGGTACATCTATTAGATGATGATGCATGGCCACAAGTATTATTCTGGAATGAAATTTTTTAAGCGTATTTTCAAGCCAGAGGTTCTGTCGGTATCCAACCTCGCCCTCGTTGCGGTCAGGGCGGGCCGTACCTATGGTAGCCAATATCACATTATCACCAAGCTCGTTTATGTTGTTTGAGGGAAAGTACTTTCTAAAGAGTAGATAGCCTGTGTTCCTATAGTCGTGATTACCACTGACGGCTATCAGCCTCTTTGTGTGTATTGTAGACAGTAGCTTGGAGCACTTTTCATACTCCCCAACTATCCCCTGATTGGTCAAATCCCCGGTAACGACAACCACATCAGGTTGCACCTTGTTGACCTCATCGACCAGTTGGTGGAACTTGGCATCTAAAAATTGTGAGCCCACGTGCAAATCCGATATCTGTACCATCAGCATCACACATAGTTAAGATAAGTAGTTAATAAAAAGCAGCTATGCAAAATCTGCAATGGTCATACTCTCAGGCCATGCCCACCTTTCTAAACAAAATGCCGTCCCTTACGCACGAATACCACACAAACCTGACCAAGTACTGCCACACCCACATCTGATTTACATACTGCCCCTAGGTTAGACGGCCTCTCATTCACCGCGCCATACAGGAGGAACTGCCCAAGGCATAAATTGTTAGACGTATCGCATATATGCATGGCCAAAAAAGCGGTTGTAATCAAGGGGGACGGCATAGGTCCCGAGGTGGTTGACTGTATGCTAAGTGTGCTGGACAGGTGCAACATGCAGTCCGAGATAATACTAGGCAAAGCCGGCTCCGAGCAATGGGACAAGAACAATCGTCGCGATGCCAGCTACATTCCAGATGAGACGATGAATATGCTGGAAGATTGTGATGCATGTTTTAAGGGTCCCACAACCACACTACCCATACCCAACGCACCAAGGAGTGTAGCGGTAACACTGCGGCAAAAATTTGACCTGTACGCAAACATACGACCCACAAAAACTTACAAAAGTCTGACACCAGACCGCTCACTTGATTGTGTCTGCTTTCGTGAGGCCACCGAGGGGTTGTACACCGGTATGGAGACACGCATTACCGATGATGCCGCAATAGCCATACGCAAGATAAGCCGGCTTGGTTCCCGGCGACTCTTAGACGCGGCAGTAAGATGGGGGCTAAAAGACAACAAGAGAAAGATGTTCTGCATCACAAAGAGAAACATACTAAAGGTTACAGATGGCCTCTTCTGGGAGGAAGCACAGGCCGCCGTGCAAGATACAAGTATGGAACTATCCGAGATATACATAGACAATATGGCGCAGCAGATGGTCATAGATACGGGACGGTTTGATAAATCGGTTCTGGTGAGTACGAATCTATTCATGGATATAATATCCGAATTGGCCTCCGCATTGGTTGGATCTATCGGCCTCATATACTCTGCAAATATGGGTGATGACTTTGCCATGTTTGAGGCGGCACATGGAAGCGCTCCGCAGTTTGCAGGCCAAAACAAGGTAAACCCAACTGCCACTATACTTTCTGGCGCCTGGCTAGCAGGGCATCTAGGTGAAACTCACATTCAGGATGCAATATTTGAGGCCGTAGACCATGTCATAAATCAGGGCGATGTCATAACATGGGACATAGGGGGGGATGCCACCACTACCGCCATGACCGATGAGATAGCAAAGCATGCCGCTAGGCTGCTTCATAGATGACGAACTCTTACGATGTATATATCCTCAAAGAATAGATGTCGCCTCATTACAATCTCCGAGCAAAGCCCCATACCGGATGCCCCTTGCGTGAACAAGTCATATCTGGACAGGGATGACATCACCATTGCAATGTGTCCGTTCATGTGTAGTAATGGTACGGCAGAGCGCAAAAATATAATCGGTACTTGTACTCCGCCACAGCCACCATCCGTATCCAAAAACCGTATGGTTTTGGTATCCAAGTAAGGGGGGTTGCTCACTATTACATCAAATTTATAGTGTATGGCATCTGCGGCATTGCAGCATATGCGATTCTCTGTAGCATGTGTCTGGTTACGTAGTACTGTATGATCAATATCCGTACATGCAACAAAGTCAAATCTACTCTCCAACAGTCTTGTGACAAAACCCGAACCGCTGCCAATCTCCAAGGCACTCTCGCCGGATATGGTATCTATATAATCACATAGCAGAAACGTATCTTCGGCTGGAGTATACTCAGATGACATGGTTCAATATTTCATGGCTGGTCATATCATCAAGACGCCGGTGGGTGCCAGCGACAAGCCTCCGCCGGGACGAAAACAGTCTGTGAATACGGTGTATCACATCTTTGGATATGGTACGGGTCTTTTCAAAGTATATGACGACAGAGTCCACCTTTGGTGAGGGGTTAAAATTATGTGGTCCCACATCAAACTGCTCCCTTATACGAAATGCCTCCTGCCATATTACGGATATGGCCCTGCGGGTCTTTCCGGTCTCGGTCAGCTTTTGTGCAAACTCCTTCTGCACCATTATTACTCCTGACCTGAAAGTGATGGAGGTCATCCACTCTACTGCGCGACGGCTGTGGCTATACGGTAAATTCGAGACGAATACATTAAATGTATGATAATCCTCAAATGCATCACCATACAATAGTGTGATGTTGTCGTATTTGTCAAGTGTGCTCTGTGCATCCCCGTATAATGTGGGATCAGACTCTACGGATATGACATGCCTAGCCAGGGGTGCCATGATACGAGTCAGTATGCCATGACCGGTGCCGGCCTCAAATATTGTATCATTGTTCAGTATGCGCGCAGTCTGAACAATTCTCTGCGCTATCTTTTCAGATATTAAAAAGTGCTGGCCGTATAATCTTTGATGATTCATCTTCTGACGAACATGTATGTGCTTGTCTGTCCCATGACCTCATGGCTTATGCGTTGTATGATGGACTCGGCAGGGTTTTGCCATCTTGTATTTGTGGCTATGTCACCATAGCTCTCAAACTTTTTAACATCACGTCTATCCAGTATGCTCTTTAATGTGGCCCTGCCCACGCCAGGCATTACGCTTAGCGGATGAAACCGGGCAGTTACCAATACTGCATTATTAATATACTGAACAAAGCGGTCTTCACATGTCTCTACAATCTTTTGGATTGCCAATGGAACCTCATCGGTTGCAACATGGGACAGATCATCATAGTTTAGTCTGCCCATTACAGAAGATATGGAGTCTTCTATATTCACACTCTCACCTATAGTATATTTTACGCCTGGCTTACCTATCATCTCCAAAAGCATGAATCGCATATCACCAATGGCAGTCAGTATGGTCCCTTCCTGGTATTTCTGTATTGTGGAACGGGAGCGATGCCTTACATCTAGTATGTAGGCTCGCGTCTCGCGTAGTGTATGCCTTTTATCCCGCAGAGGTTCTTCACCTGTATTATGTTTCCTTTAGTATACGCAGCATCTTTGATAGTGTCTCAGCTAGTATGAGTTTCTTCCAGCCAAACGTAAAGGAGCGAATCTCTGCTATCGTCTCCGGCATTATATTGACAATCTCAACTGCCTCCGTATCGGTCAGATCACACTCCTCGATCAGGGCTCTCCTCATGAGCCTAGCCTTGTCAGGGTCAGTCTTGGAGAATTTGGCAGTATAGTCAAACGTCCATCTCTGGATTTGATCCAGTTGATCTGGATCTATCTGTGAGAATATCTCGCGAACTTCAGAGATAGTAATGGGTTCGCTACTAATTATATCCTTCATGCTTGCACCCCAAATGGTTTTATATGGTCATATCGTGTTATCAATTTCTTTGTCTTTTTGCCCAGTTTTACATCAAGTGTCACCATGCGATAACCAGCCTCAACTACGCGTCCCACCTTGCCGTGGTATCGGCGGTGCGGCAGTCCCTTGTGCTGGCGGGAGTCTATTATTACGAGTGCTTGGTCCCCGACACTATACTCTCGAAGCATAAAAGATACCCCGCGCGGTGCGCGTTTTGTCATTACGGAACGGGACTTGTGGCGAAAGCCATGAGAGCGTCCAGAGGGTTTCTTTGTAGCCATATAGTTTGTAACCGTGATTATGCCATATTTTAACGTGGCTTATTTCCACGGGAGTAGGTAGTGCGCTCCGGCATATGTAAGTCCTATAGTTATCACCATGGTTATCCACCACCATCTCATAATGATGCTAATGTATTCTTGATAATAAACCTACAGTATTCAAATTCTCTTGGAGACACGTTTGATGATTATTTTATGTGTCATATAGTTTGGAGATAATATATGCTGGTGGTCATTATATCAAAAGACTGCAACCCTTCTAGATTGCCAGTATTAATTATGGAATTTATCATTGCATTCTGAATCCATGTATATAATTATATCATAGGCCGAATGCTACACCCAAGTGCCTCATTTTTCCTTGTGAATTAATATCAGTGCACGTCAGCCGCGTTTTCAAGAGTCTAGAATCATTACATTTTAATATTTAATTTCAATCATCAAAGATGTGAGCGGCGATGTTAAAGCACTGGCCATAAGTCTGATTGCCATGGTTGCTATTGTTACCGGTTGGGCACTCTTTACACTCACTTAATTTTGCTAAATCTTTGATCGTATACCGCCTGACCAGATTCATTCTCTCCGTATCGGGTATCCGTCTGATATTGGGCAATCTTGGCATCTAGTGTATCATGTATCTGCTGTAGTGCACCTAACACTACCCTTGAATCATGCATTGAGTTTTGTGTCTGTTCTTCCATGGTACCGCCCCGTACAGGATATAGATTATACTCAAATTTTTGAGTCAGTGCGGACTCCATATCCGGCCGCAAACACTCGGCAAGATCAAAGCATCCCTGCATGTGATTTAAAAGGCACTCATCAACCATGTTTATTCGGGCCCAGGATAGATTCTTTACAAACAGGGTATTCAGCCGTATGTTACGTATGCTAAACGATAATGTATCGTCTATGTCATGTGACTCTACATTCCATGTGCAGTTGTATCTGATGATGGCCTTGGCATCCTGGTATAGCCCCGGGTGGGGTTCGGCCTCAAAGTCACTCCACTGTAATGCAGTGCCCGCAGACCAGGCAAGTGTGTTGTCCTGCGACATATATTACTCAAGATAGTTCATATTAAAATATCATGTTGGGAGCATTCCGGCTCACAATCATACGCCATGACTGCACCTCACACTACCGGTATCTTTGTGACGTTTGGTGATTCAGAGCTGAGTCAGGCTTTTTTCACAATATGCCAAATACCTTATTTTAGAAAGTGTTTCGCTTTTGAAGTTGATCGTGCGTAAAAACGATGATGTGTGTGCTAAATGAAAAATTAATGGTTTGGATGTATGAACCAAGCTTTTTTCACAATATAATTAAACCATCAAACACCTCATTTTATAGCAAAAATCGAAACATTTATAGCGCGATCTTTATTCATGATAGTATAATGATGT
>VXON01000113.1 GCA_009840065.1 Cenarchaeum sp. SB0662_bin_33
TATTTTAATAAAAAAGATCACTAAAATGTATAAACTTCAATCAATATCACTATACCATTATCCATGTTGGATCGTGTGCAGTGTTTAGAGCGCGTTAATTACCTACTGAATAATCTGAGTGCGCGTTATACAGAATCACACATAATATTAGTAGAATGGGAACTTAGGAACTGGGATAATATAGCACAGTATGAACACTACCATCAAGACCATGTCAAAAAGTTGTTAGAGTTTGATCGACAGTACTTAGACCTAAAAGAATCTGGGCAATTAGACTGTTGATGCCTGGATGGGTTAGGAGGTTGTGGTGGTCTGAGAAGTTAGTAACTACCCATATTCCCACTCCGTACACCTCTACGTTTCCACTCTAGGCGCTATATTTGGGACAGTTCAAGTGATGCTGCTATCGTCTGGCCGTAGCAGTCACAAACTTCTCCAGACCGCCATGACTTCCCAGCCCCGCCTCAATTGAGCGGGAAGTTTTTCACCCCGGCAGTACCTATAACGCCATCATTCAGGGAAGTCTCTTGGAGTACCCGTTCGTGGTTGGAGAGATAGTTCCCATTTGAGGGTCCAACACTCCCTTAAACTCATGTATGTCACTCACGGTCCTCATGGCTGCAAATGCCTTGATGTTTGTGTTTGGATATCTTTGAGAAATTCTACCCGCGGCGCCCAAGAGTGTCGCCCCCCTCGTCACCACATCATCTATCAGTAGAATGTCTGTTGGCTCGGTAACCATACTGGCTATCTCCATGGTCTCGCAATGTTTAGCAGGCGTAGGTCTGTCTTGTGGTTTACTGATGGCAGATTTTTGCACAGGTATACAACGGGAGAGGCAGGTACATACACTAGAACCCAACTCATGTCTGAGTAGTGCATCTGAGAGTAGTTTTGGGGCCCAGAGGGTGTCGGGTTTGGTTAGCGAGCTACCGGGGACCGGAACCAGTATGGTCTCACTGGAAAAAAAATCACGAAATAGGTCACTGTCAGTACACCACTTTGCAACACTATCATAGATGTAGAGTAGTCCGCCAGGCTGTATAAGACCTTGCTTTAAGGAAATCATGTATTCATAGGCCATATTGAGATTTGCTGGCAGTGCATCAGCGGGCTCAATGTTGTACCATCTGTACTTGGGAACGTAAGACAGCAAAGATGCAAACCTAATGGATTCAGGAAGCTGGCTCGACAAATATATCAACCAATTTTATTCCCAGTGGTATCTCGTTTAATATATCCTGATAATCCGTCAGTATTCTGGCGCCGTACTGTACCATCTCCTTTAACCATGCGGGCCGGACTTCTGCAGCGGGACGACAGACAAACAGTGGCCTTCCCAGTCTAAGTGCTTCCCACCCCTGATGGATGGTCCCACTACCCTCACCGGCCTCCACTATCACAGTTGCGTTAGATATCAACGCCATCGTCCTGTTGCGCCTAACAAAGTTTCCCTTGTTGATTGGATAACCGGTGGGGAATTGTGATACCAGAAGATGTCCAGCCGCAATCTCGTTTTGAAGGTTATAATTTGATTTAGGGTACTGCATGTTCAGAGGCGTGCCCAAAACGGCCACTGTCAGACCTCTTTGTGTGATGGTGGTTCGGTGGGCAATGGTGTCTATTCCCATGGCCAAGCCACTCACTACCGTAACATTCTCATCCACAAGCATTGATACTATGGCCTTCGTCTCCCGTATGCCGGCTTCAGTTGGCTTTCTGGTTCCTACCACCGACACCTTGGGTCGAAGTAGTGGTATGTCCATTGGCCCTTTAATGTACAACTGCTGAGGGGCATTCCTCACCTCAAACTCGTTGAGATCTCTTCCCAGTAGATCTTTTGGCGACAACACATTCTATTTTTAATACTTGCATTTTATTTTTGTCATGTTTGGGGACTGGTAAGAAAGAGAGATCTGAGAAAAGTTGGAAAGTTTGTGATCTACCACAATTTCTATTCTAGGCGCTACTTTGGGACAGGCGCTATATTTGGGATAGTTCACGATACAGACCAAATACCATAATTACCAACTAGTACCGGATAGAGAGCTGTTACGCTTTTTAGTGATTTTACTTTTAGGTACTTTATGACTCCAATCTCAATACACGAATTAACTAGGAACTATTCGGCCGAGGTGGGGCGGGTGTTGATGCCTGCAAACAACCCCAAATACACTGTTCTTGACATATATGCAGGGGCCGGCGGGCTCTCGTTGGGCCTTGAGGCGGCGGGCTTTAGCGTAACCGGTATAGAGCGTAATGCAGACTGCTGTAGTACCTATAATACCAATCTGCGCGGAGAGTGTATGCACGATACAATCACACCTGGATATGACTTCCCCAATGCAGATGTTGTTGTTGGCGGCCCGCCGTGCCAGCCCTTCAGCGTACATGGCAAACAACTCGGTGTACAGGACTGCCGTAACGGTATTCCCTCCTATATGGCAGCCATAAGGATGATCAAGCCGAAGATTTGCATATTTGAGAATGTAAGAGGTATACTGTATCGCAACAAGGAATACTTTGAGTCTTTCATAGAGATGATTCGGAGTGAGGGATATTGTACAGATGTATCTATAGTCAACTGCGCCGATTATGGGGTTCCACAGAGTAGACAACGTGTGATATTGGTGGGCCACCATGGAGGATACAGACAGCCCACAGGATTAAACATGCAGGTTACCGCAGGTGAAGCATTACGTAACATTCCCAAAAGCGAACAGGAAGAACCGGTATACCTGACCACTAGCATGGATAAGTATATTGCAATATATGAAAAGGCATCAAAGTGCAGACCGCGCGATCTCGACATGGCGCGTCCCGCCAGAACGCTGACATGCAGAAACTTAGCAGGCCGCTCTAGTGATATGCACCGCATAAAAATGAAGGATGGGAGAAGACGTATGCTGTATGTCCGAGAGGCGGCTAGACTACAGGGGTTCCCTGACTGGTATACTTTTAGCGGCAGTAGGAACAACGCTCTCACCCAAATAGGAAATGCCGTACCACCATTCTTATCACTACATATTGGCAGGCAGATAATGATGTATCTGGAAGCATATCAGTATGCCACACCCATACAAAAGTAGTTTTATAATCTAAGACATGTCATTACATCATGGGAAAACTTTCTGACATATACACTGCGTACAAGAGGAGTCTGGATCAGGCGCAGGATGACTACGAGGAGACCATTAAGGCGAGGTCAGCCAGCTCCGGGGACTTCTACGACCGCTTCTTCAAGAACCTGACCGTGAATCTTGGCTCTAGGCTTGAAAACGATACGTTCAGGGACGGCATTATAGATGAGATCAACCGCTTTTTTGGCAAATATGACCTGAACTTTATAGCGGTGGATGGCAGCTGTCATAAACATAACTCCAGTGAGTTTATCTCGTTCTATGGTGGGGCATACGGCGCAAAAGGCATGCTTAGGCTGTCTGAAGATCCACCCAAGATTGAATACAAACGGTGGGAGATTGAGAAGGATGTCAGCATGGTGGCATTTGTTCCCATTCCCTATAGTCAAATATCCGAAGTGGAGGTCGATGATGAAGACCATGAGGAGACCTTTGCAATATCCGAATCTGACAAGATCGAACTGACCAGCATACACCTACCGATAATGCAGCTGGCCGAGGTGTTTCTGGCATATAATTCCGCCACCAGTTCCAACCTAGACAAGCCGGATCTTATCCTGATTGACAGCAGTCTCAGCGGCATGCTCGGATATACTGATTTTGGTCCTGACGGTGTAAGGTTAGTGGGACGCACTATGCCTGATGGCCGGGCGTTCAGTAGGGAGGATGTTGCAGTCGCGCAGGCGCACCCCTTCAATAAAACTCTGGGCATTCCAAGCACGAAGGCTTTCTCATTGAAGTTTGCGGTGATTCGTTTCCTGCACGACCATCCCGGAATGAACCATGTTGCCGTCTCAGACCTGGCGAGCCACCTTGAGGTTGATCAGGTCAGACTGACAAATCAGATTAAGAATATGGAGAAGAATGGCGTGGTGGAGTTGAATGGGCAGGATGTGTTGGTAAGGACAGATCCCTATCGGAGCTGGGAGCAGACAAAGTCAATGTTCCAGACCATCTGTAAGGGAATATTTCTAGACAAGGTGGAGAATGCCCTCAAATACCGTATACAAAACGATGACGGATTGGATGTTATGAGGTGGATGTCCCCAGATGACATAAAGTTCCTGATAGCTATAGGGCTCCGCGCCCTAATTGAGGTGTGTTGGGAGAAGAAGATACTTCTTACTGGAATAGTGAAGGATTCGGCATCAAGATACCTAACAAAGAACTATCTGGGAGTGTGTAAACTATTTGGAGAGTATCCCGAATTATCCGACATGAGTTTCGGACCCCTGCCACCCACAGACAGACTGTTCTGTGAAATACTACCGTATTTGGATGATGGGCTGAATAACCCCTGGGGTACGATTGAGTTCGATTCCACATTCATGACACTGCGTATAGAGAAAAAAGATGGCGTATCAAAGTTTGGTGGTACATTTGGCGGTATAACCAGACCAGAGCGGCTATTCCTCAGGTCGATTGCGCAGTTCTATACGCGTCGTAACGATGTGAACCTGCTTACCGGTCACGCCATATTCATCGACAGGCTGGCGTTCCCAGAATGGGACACAAAGTCCGACACCGTTCAGATAGATGACCGGGCAGTTGGATCCATGCGCCCACTATTCTACCCCTACAGTAGTACCATCAACAAAGGCCAGCTAGTCACGTACTTCCTCTTGGATCAGGTAACCAAGAACCACTTCGCCGAGGTTATTGGATACCCAGACCCACTACACAAGGCAGATCAGGGGGCAAAATCCATGCGCGACAACGTCAAAAAACTACTGGAGAGCTCCGAGTTGAAGTTCAGGTCCAGGCCACTCACAAACACATTAAGGGAGATACGACAGGAGATGGGCAGGTAGGCTATGTTTGTAAAGGGTATTTCGGGCACGCTGATGGATGTAAAGGAGTCCCACCAGACAAGGTTTGAATTTGTAGTGTGGTTCCCATTCACTCGTAACTCCATGGGTGTTATACGTGAGGGTTCACTGATCGCGGCAAAGAACTTTGCGAGTGATGACCAGACAGACCACTACAGCGTCATGCGGATCACCTCAGTTCTTCCGAGTCACTATGCACTGGGAACCGGGCTTTCTGGCTATCCTGGTTTTGTGGAGGAGGCGGCGGTTAATGCGTCCAAGGACTGGTCACAGGAAAAACCAACGGAAGATACAACCAAGATAGTGTGTAAGGCAATACCCAGTCTGTTGGAGATTAAGAGTACAAACCGACTGAAATCTACTCAGGAAGAGCCAAAGATAGAATCGGAGAGCAACATACCTATGACGGGGGAGAAGGTGCACCTGTTGAATGGGGAGTGGATGGGGCGCATAATAAACCGCGACATACAGAAAATACAGGACCAGGCCATCACACTGGGTACACTTGCAAACTCGGCCAATGTGGACATTTTAGTTCTGTGGGATGATATGATACGAACTCATTTTGGCGTCTTTGCGTACACCAATGCGGGTAAATCTAACCTGCTGAGCACACTGACTGCCAAAGTATTTGAGAGGGCAAAGGATGTAAAGATGATTATCTACGACCTGATGGGTGAGTATGGGGCGCTCCTGATAGACGTACTGTGTAACAACCCAGAGGCGAACATAGTGTACCTGTCACCACAGGCCATGCCGAACTCGGTAAAATTATTCTGGGAGAATCAGTCGAACGAGAATTTGGATGCCGCTGCTAAAGATATAGTCAATACCACCATTCTACCCAAGAATCTGAAGAAGAGGCAAAATGACTTTATTCAGCCGGTAAAGCAAATTCTAAAAAATGGACAAATTCGACTTTTATATCTAGATGGAAAACTAACTGACTACGTTTCCACCACTGTTGAGAGTGCTGCTAGTGGTAAGAGTCAGGCGTTATCTGATTTTGTTGCCTTTGTGAACAAAATAAATACGCACAACGAAATCACTGTGAGTGGTGTGGAGGGGTTGGAATCAAAGATAAATGACTACCAAATCCCGAGTAAATCTGGAATTAAGGCAGGGGATGCCAAAAAACATCTACTACAAAGTCTGAATCAGATCAAACAACAAGTCATATACACCGACAGAATTGACTCGAAATTTCAGATATCACAAGGCGACATCATAAATACTATGAACATGCACAACAAAAAGTCGTTATACATACTACAGGATAGTGATGATGCCCGTGTCAGACAGACATCGCATGAACTTGGCGGCGGTATGCTCAAAATCAGGAGAGAGAAGGGACAGATATCACCACCAGTGTCATTCATCTATGATGAGGCAGACCAATTCATCGCGCAGGACAGCTCGGATTTTGGAATGGCGGAGTCAAAAAAGGCCGCGCAACAACTGGCCAGACGCGGAAGAAAGTATGGGTTGGGAATAGGCATAGCAACTCAAAGAATAGTGTATTTGGACACTAGTGTTCTGGGACAACCCCACACGTATCTTGTCAGTAAGCTCCCACGTGCAACTGACCGGGAGAGAATACAGGAGGCATTCGGTCTCTCGGATGAAGTTCTAGGAGAATCACTACGGTTCGGTATGGGACAGTGGCTTCTCATCAGCCATAGTGCTACAGGGATAGACGGGCTACCCATTCCAGTACAACTCCCTGATGCGAATGTCCGCATAGCCGAGTTTCTTGATGGGGTGCACGAGTCATAGCTATCCAGGGTACCAAAAACGTACTGGACCATGCAGATACGAACAGACTAAGCGTCAGGCTGCCGAAGAAACAAAGTTTGGAGCAGTATTTCTCAAGCGCCCCACTGGCCCGCCTGATGGCATCCATGATGGACTATCAACAGGATGATATCCGCATACTGGATCCTGGTGCAGGTGTAGGGTCTCTTTTCACGGCGTGTGTCGAGAGAGTATGTGAGATGGAGCAGTCCCCAAGGAGTATCTCTGTGACTGCCTATGAGGTAGACCCATCCTTGGTGGGAAGCATCAGCGACTCACTGGATATAGTAAAGGAGTTCTGTAGGGGGCGCGGTGTACAATTCCTGGGAAATCTGATACAGAGGGACTTTATCGCAGACTACTGTAGTGGGGCGGCGCCCGACGGGTTTACACATACCATAATGAACCCCCCATACGGAAAGATCGGAGTGTCATCACATACACATGAGTTGCTGCGCAGTGTAGGTCTGCAAACCACAAACACATACGCGGCGTTCGTCGCCATCTCCCAGAACATGTTGTGTAATGGCGGTCAGCTGGTATTCATATCACCCAGAAGTTTCTGCAACGGGAGGTACTTTGACCGGTTTAGAAAGATGTTTTTGGAGTCGATGGCGCTTCGGCACATACACCTGTTCGGCTCCCGCACATCATCATTCCACGATGACGGCGTACTACAAGAAAATGTTATAATCCATGCAGAGAAGCTTGGTGTTCCCAAAGCAGTAACTGTATCTTCAAGCGCAGGTCCCCAAGATAATACTACACATAGGCGCGTAGCCCCATCGGAGGTGGTGTTCGGCGATGACCCGCGAAGGTTCATTCACATAGTACCCGATGTACAGGGAGCCCACACATCACATAATATGAGAGGGTTGAAGTACACACTAAAAGACCTGAACCTAGGCGTATCGACTGGTCGGGTGGTGGACTTTAGAATACGGGATGAATTGAGGCCCCACGGCGTAGACGGGACGGTCCCACTGGTACGGCCCTTCAACATATCCAGTGGGGTTGTAGAGTTCCCCATTGAGGGCAAGAAACACTGCAACTTTATCATGGATAGTATCAAGTCAAAAAAACTACTGATACAGAACGGGAATTATGTTCTTGTCAAACGTTTTACTACCACCGAGGAGAGGCGGCGTATAGTAGCAGCAGTCTGGACAAAAGATACACATGATGTAGTCGGATTTGAGAATAGGATAAACTACTATCATAGTAATGGTGGAAGCCTAGACATATTGACTGCTAGGGGGTTGTGGATGTTTCTCAACTCGACGATGGTTGATTCATACTTTAGACAGTTTAATGGTAGCACACAGGTGAATGCCACCGACCTGAGGTATATTAAGTATCCATCCAAGGACAAGATGCGGCAGCTGGGATGCATGATGGAGGACTGCCTTGACCAAAAACAGTTAGACATGGTGGTGGAAGATACCCTTTGGTGAGACTGAACCGTGCAAAGGTTGAAGAGGCGCTAGACATACTAAAACAGTTGGGATTCCCCCACCAGCAACAGAATGACAGATCAGCCCTGACACTACTAGCATTGTTGGACTTGAAGCCGAGCGACTCATGGAGTAGTTCATCCAATCCAATGCTGGGAATCACTCCAATGATGGACTGGTTCAAAAAATATTACGGGAAGAATTACGCCCCAAACTCACGTGAGACGGTCAGGAGGCAGACAGTCCACCAGTTTCTGCAGGCTGCACTGATAGTGGAGAACCCAGACAAGCCTGACAGGCCCACCAACAGCGGCAAGACCGTCTACCAGATTGATGGGAGTGCCCTAGAACTTCTCCGGCTATATGGTACTGACCAATGGACCTCATTACTAGACATGTATCTGAAGGAGCGTCCTGCATTGCAGGAGATATATGAAAAGCGGCGAAGCACTGGGAAGATTCCGATCAAAATATCGTCCAGGATGGAAGTCCGTCTGTCTTCCGGCGGACAGAATGCACTGGTCGGGATGGTATGCGCCGAGTTTGTGCAGAGGTTCGTTCCCGACGGGGTTCTTTTGTATGTAGGCGATACGGCCAAAAAATTTGTATATTTTGATAGGCAAGGTCTTGAAGATCTTGGAGTTGCCTTGGAGCCACATGGGAAGATTCCGGACGTTGTCATACATGACGTTCGGCACAACTGGTTGTTTTTGGTGGAGGCCGTCACCAGTCATGGACCGATAAACGCCAAGAGGAGGAAAGAACTACAGGCAATATTCGCCCACTCAAAGGCAAAACCGGTATATGTTACTGCATTCTCCGACAGGAATGTGATGAAGCGATTTATCACAGACATATCTTGGGAGACGGAGGTGTGGGTAGCCGACACACCAGATCATATGATCCACTTTAACGGAGAGCGATTTTTGGGTCCCTATGCGTGAACACGACATTTGACCATGTCTCCTGCCTGTATTATGAGATATGCATGCCCATCTCATGCGCTTTCCAACATGTATTATCTCACGTTAACTTACCAGAAGCCCCAAACTATGGTGCTGTCAAGAACTTATGACCTACACAAGACTGTCAAATTGCGGATATGCGCGCACCCCTAACCTATATTTCCACTCCGACCCCAATTTCCACTCCGCTAATTTGACCAATGTTTCCACTCCAAGCGCCGTTTTGGGACAGGCGCTATATTTGGGACAGTTCAGTTCAAACTCTTGATCTAGGCTTCATTTTACGCAAGTTTCCTGAGTTTAACTTCACGATGGACGAATTCGACGATAGGCTGCGCCTGCAAAAGTTCATCTACCTCATGCAGTCATTTGACGTCTATCTTGGGTATGACTTCTCATGGTATTTGCGCGGTCCATATTGCACGAGACTGACCACATGCGGATTCGCGTTAGATGATGGCATCTATCAGCGCATACCGCCGGATGATGGCACCAGTAGATTCGCGAGTGAGACTGTACAGAGACGCTTTAACAAATTTAAGGAGTATATTGGGGGAAAAGCAACAGATG
>VXON01000050.1 GCA_009840065.1 Cenarchaeum sp. SB0662_bin_33
GTAGTGTGTATGGGCGATTTTAGTACTGCATAAACTTATGCACGCCGCTATACTCATTTTGATGTACCAATGAATAGATACTAAAATCACTATGTTATCTAACTACACCTTTGTTCAGGCTACCAGTGGATAATATGATCTTAAATCAAATTTACGCACCAACCCCAATATTACCAAAAACCATATGTATATTATAACATAAACTGCTATACGATGGGTGTAATTGATGTTAGGTAAGACGCTGGGAATAATAGTAAACAGACTTACCGTGGGGTTTGTCTTTGCCTTCATATACCAAGCTCTCACTGGTGTGGCCACCTCACTTCTCTCCATACCACTAACAGGCACAATTCAGGATCTCATATGGGGCCTAGAGAGTGCCAACCAGCTGAACAGCTCGTGGGCAATCATTTGGTGGGTGGTATCCACCATACTGTTCACCACAATAGCTACGCAGCTGGTACGGTTCCGCAGGTTCATATCCCCATACAAGGGCGAGAAACGCATCTACCAATCGTTTGCCATAACCCTTCCAACCATAGTAATATTAGGAGCGGTAATGTCTTTCATCTTCTTTGTGGTGGACTTGGTTATAGGCACGACAACGGATGTAACTGATATCAGTACCATATACATGGCAGCGACTGATGGGGACTATGGGCCGCTGGGCATAAGCATGCTCTTCTCGTTGGTGGCGGGATTCGTTGTTGTGGGTGTAATAAGCAGGGTAAGTGGAAAGGTAAAGGATCTGACCAGGGGCATGGGAACCTTGGATATGGAGGGCCTAAAGAAAAAGTTTGGTAAGGGGGATGTCAGGACCACTGGCGATACCTTGGGTATGGCTCCAGGAGAACTAATTCACATAGGAGAAAAGAAGGTAGAGCGTGTATGGTTCTCATCGATGCAGTATGATGATGATGCGCTAAACGAGATAAAAAAGACCTATGATGCGGATGAATGTTTTGCTGCCAAAAAGATGAGGGTGAACTGGCTGAACATGACCGGCGTGCATAATGCCAATCTAATTCAGGAGTTTGGAGAGAGATTTGGTCTGCACGAGCTGCACCAGGCAGATATAATGAATACGGAACTACGTCCCGCAATTGATGTCAGCAAAGGTCATATATTCATGGTACTAAAGATGCCCCGCTACGACGAAGACAATAATCTAATAGTCGAACAAATAAGCATTATACTGAGAAGCGACTATGTAATATCATTTCAGGAAGCTGAGGGTGATGTGTTTGATCGCGTTCGTGAAAACATACGAAAGTCTCGAGGTGAATTTCGTAATATGCGCAGCGACTATCTGGCATATGCACTAATTGATGCCATAGTTGACAACTTTTTTGTTATACTGGAGAGAATAGGCAACCAGACTGAGGACTTGGAGAGGGAGTTAATGGACAATCCTGATCCCGAAACACTGCAGACAATATATACACTCAAGCGTCAGATGGTAACACTACGCAAGGTGATATGGCCAATACGGGAAGTCGTAGATGGCCTGGAGCGGAGCGATTCGCCTGTGATACGAGCCAGCACAAAACGCTATCTGCGAGATGCGTATAATCACACAGTCCAGACGATGGATACGATAGAGTCACTCCGAGACATGGTGGGTGGAATGCTGGACACATACCTCTCTAGCATGAGCAACAGGATGAACGAGGTGATGAAGACCCTTACCATCATAGCCAGCATATTCATACCAATCACGTTTATCGCAGGCCTGTATGGTACCAACTTTTCCCACATTCCGGAACTGGAGTTTGAGGGAGGCTACTATATAATGCTGGGCGTGATGGGAGTGATCATCGTCGTAATGCTGGTATGGTTCAAGAGAAAGAAATGGCTGTAGCAGAGCGAATCTATGCAATAATGGAGAATGGTGAAGGACGTTCTGGCACCGCATTTCAGATTGGTATAGTTGCCCTGATAATATTGAATATACTATTCGTTATAATAGAGACCGAGGAATCCGTCTATGTCCTGTATGGGAAGTATATGGAGACATTTGCGACCATATCACTCATTATATTTACTGGTGAGTATATACTGCGACTCTCACTATATCGTCACAAGACGGAGTCCCGCCGGTTTGCCCTAGTCCGGTTTGCCGCATCCCCCATGATGATAATCGATTTGATAGTCATAATGCCGCTGTTCCTGCCCTTCCTAGGCGTGGATACGCGCCTTATCCGTATACTGCGATTGCTCCGCCTGTTTACGGTATTCAAACTGGCGCGCATGTCCGAATCCATGTCGGAGTTTGCCACTGTGATAAAATCCCGAACATCGGACTTTGTACTGGCTTTTTCCATATTCTTCATAGTACTGATACTCGCATCCAGCTTTATGTATTATATAGAAAGAGAGGCGCAGCCCGAAGTATTCTATAGCATCCCCGCATCCATGTGGTGGGGCATAGTGACACTAACCACCATCGGGTATGGTGATACGGTACCTGTCACGCCCATCGGCAAGGCCATCGGTGCCGGCGTTGCAATATTGGGAATAGCTGTCTATGCAGTACCAACCGGAATAATTGCCACCTCGTTTAATGAGTATCGAAGGAGCAGAAAGGGTACTACATGCCCACACTGTGGTAGACCCATAGACCTAAGATGAGTTTGCTGCATATACATATCACATTTCATCTTCAATAAAACCAATATTGCTGGAATAATGCACACATAATATTGATTCTTTAAATAAATATTAGGCCAATAAAAGATGATAATAATTGAGCACATGGCGAGAGGCATATTACAAAAATACGCCTACATCAAAGAAGATATTTACAAGATCACAACAGCTCCATATCAACGGGGTATCCCATAATATAAGATACTATGAACCATATCCATTTGTAACGGATCATTCGACCGGAAAATATCTTGTCGATGTGGACTCTAACAGATACACTGATTACTGGATGGGTCACTGGTCCCTCATATTGGGGCACGGTTCCAATAAAATATTAAAAAAAATTAAAGAGCAGCTGAGCCACGGCTGGATGTATGGTACCGTAAACAAGCAGACCATGGAATTATCAAACCTCATATCCAAGGCGATGCCGGTTGCCGAACGAATACGCTATGTGACATCGGGAACTGAGGCAGTCATGTATGCAGCAAGACTCTCTAGGGCATTTACAAATAAACCCATAATAGCCAAGATTGATGGTGGATGGCATGGGTATGCATCAGACCTCTTAAAGACAATAAACTGGCCATTTACGGAACCTGAAAGTAGTGGTGTTACATCTGACGAACATGTGGTCTCAATTCCGTATAATAATATAGAAGACTCCATAAAAATACTGAACAGTGTAAAAGAGCAGCTGGCCGGAATTATGGTCGAGCCAATCTTGGGTGGGTCTGGGGGCATACCCGCCGAGGATGATTACTTAAAGAGCTTGCAAGAGTTCGCCGCAAAGTCCGGCTCACTATTCATGCTTGATGAGATAGTTACAGGTTTCAGACTGGGATATGGCGGAATGTATAAAAAAATTGGTTTGTCTCCCGACATTGTGACCCTGGGTAAGGTGGTTGGTGGAGGAATGCCCATAGGAGTAATCTGTGGAAAAAAGGAGGTGATGGAGATTGCCAATACATCAAAAATGTCTAGAAGAAGACGCTGCTACATAGGTGGTGGAACGTTTTCAGCAAATCCGGTATCCATGGCTGCGGGGGCCGCCACTCTAAATACATTAAAAAACAATGCTACAATATATGAAAAAATTAACAGTCTGGGCAAACAGATCCGCCACGGAATAAATAAAATATTAAATGATAAATCCCAAATAACGGGCAGGGGTTCCTTGTTTATGACCCATTTTCCCAAAAGTGCGACCATACCAATAAGGGACGCGGCCACTGCTTCAGAGTGTGATCAAGACATGCTATACAACTATCACATGTATCTGATTGCAAGGGAGGGCATCTTCTTTCTGCCGGGCAAGCTGGGTGCTGTATCGGACGCGCACGACAAGTTGGATGTAAAAGATATTATTCAGGCCACGGAGCGATTTGCTGCCGACGAGCTAAAACGTTAGACTAAAATCAATGTATAAAACTGTAATCATGTGGGCTTGTTTGGCAGGGGAGAGGATTCTAAATATTTAATGCGCCGCGCCGTATCATTTATGAAAAAAAGCCAGCACAAAAAAGCCGTTGGTGACTTTAAAAAAATATTAAAACAGGAACCAAAAAACGAGATTGTTCTACATCAGATTGGCATCGCTCTAAACGAGTTAAAAAAATACACCGACACAATAACGTATATGGATAGACTTCTTGGGATAAATCCTAGGAGTACTGCTGCATATAACAACAAGGGAAAGGCCCTTGCGGAGATGGGTAATCTGGACTCGGCCATTAAATGCTATGACGATGCCGTTGCTGTAGACTCTAGAAATTACGAGGCCTATTTTAACAAGGGCGTGCTTTTCGCAAAGATTCAGGATTATGATACTTCCCTGGAGTTGATCAGAAAAAGCATAAGTTTAAACAAAAAAAATCCTGTACTACTTCTGCATTTGGGCATAGTTTTAGGAAAGATGAAAAAAAATCAGGAGGCACTAAAGGTATTTGAGAGTGCGGAACATCAATTTGGCACTCATCCTGATTTTACCTTTCAGAGGGGAATACAATTGGCAGAGATGGGGGAGCATAAAAAAGCCATAAAAATTTTTGAGAATATGGGAGAGTCCCATATGGACAATGTAAACATAATATATGCCATATCCCGGAGTTGGGCTGCCTTGGGCCAGTATGACACTGCACTGGACATGCTAAAAAAAGCAGTATCCAAGAGTCCCAAGGTTATACGGACGTGGGCCAAGGATGAGGATATATTTAATCCACTACATGAAAATGAGACCTTTAGGCATCTCGTAAAGATGTAACCAAGACATCCTGCAAAAGTGCGGATATAAAGTCATCAAACTCATCATCAGAAAAATCCACATAATCAGTTAAATCTTTGTTTGATGCGCATTTCAGGTGATAACACAATATATTGGAATTATAGTAATATGCGGGACAGGAGCAGTAATTTAGAGATGGGGCCATCCAGTGCTCGGCCTCCCTGCCTATTACTGTCCATATGCACCGGCCACTAGGCATAAATCGATGTACCTTGATTTGTCCTTCGGGCACACCCTTCATGTCTTACTGTCTGTGTGTGGTATAAAATATGGTTGTATTGGATGGCGGGTTGTCTTGTTTGTCTTCATCCATTCAAGCGTATTTACAAATGCATCTGCCAGCTCTGTGGTGGTCAGGACGGGTATTCCCAATTCCAGTGCCTTGCGGCGTATCTGATATTCGTCCTCTAGCATACCAATATACTTTTCTAGCGTAGACGTGCTGGGTATATTTATTATAAAATCTATACTCCTATTATACAACATATCTGCGATGTTCGGCTTCCTCTTTGGCTCGGATATTTTGTGGACTACCTTGATGGCGCCTAACCTCTCCTCAAAGAACTCTGCTGTATGTTCGGTTGCCAGTATGTTAAAGCCCAACTCATGTAGTTTGGCAACACTGGGCAGCAACTTCTCCTTGTTTCGTATGCCGCCTGCCGTTACCAGCGCCGTCCCCTGGGAAGGTAGATTATAACCCACCGCCGTCAGCCCCTTGGATAGCGCATCATAAAAACTCTGACCAAAGCACGCCGCCTCGCCGGTAGAATGCATCTCGACCCCCAATGTCAAATCCGCACCCTCCAGCTGCATAAAGGAGAACTGTGGCACCTTTATGCCAAAGTTGGATATGCGCCGCCAATGATCCGTAGGCACATCTGGTAGATTTATGCCTAGTATGGCCATGGATGCCAAGGATATCATGTTTACGCCTACCAGCTTTGACACAAACGGCATGGAGCGGGATGCACGTATGTTCAACTCTATGACATACACCTCATCATCGTGTACCAGAAACTGCAGGTTGAATGGGCCCCTTATTCTAAACGTCAGGGCTATCTTGTTTGTGTATTCGGTTATGGTCTCTATGGTCTTGTTGTTTAGCCGCCATGGGGGTATGGACATCATGGCATCACCGGAGTGCACCCCGGCGCTGTCTATGTGTTCTACTATGGCCCCGATTATAACGTTGGTACCATCAGAGACGCCATCTACATCCACCTCTAGAGAGTCCATCATGAACTTTGATATTACCACCGGGTGGTTTGGGGATAGGTTTGTGGCTTTGCGAGTGTATATGCGCAGTTCATCATCAGACCAGACCACCTTCATGGCGGCGCCCGAGAGCACATAGGATGGTCTTACCAGTACAGGAAACCCTACCTCTCTGGCGAATGCGCGTGCCTCGGTCAGCCGGGAGAACTCTTTCCACCGTGGTTGGCGAATATGAAGTTTATCTAAAGCCGCGCTAAACTTTGAGCGATTCTCGGCGCGGTCCACATCCGACGCAAGCGTTCCCAATATGGACACCCCACCGGAGGCCAGGGTGGGTGTGAGATTATTGGCTGTCTGGCCTCCCACACATGTCACCACCCCCCGGGGATTCTCAAACTCGATTATATCCATTATGCGTTCAAATGTAAGCTCCTCAAAGTACAGCCTCTCACATATGTCATAGTCAGTAGAGACCGTTTCAGGATTGCAGTTTACCACCGAGACTGGCATCTTGCCATGCTCTCGTATGCCCCACACCATGTTAACCGTGCCCCAGTCAAACTCGACACTGCTACCTATTCTGTATGGTCCGGCCCCAACAACCATTGCACCCCGGTTGTCATCGTCAGGTCTAATGATATCATGCGCATCTCCACCATATGTCATGTACAGGTAGTTTGTGGCTGCAGGCCATTCGGCCGCCAGTGAGTCTATCTGCTTGAGGACGGGGAGTATGCACATCTCTTTTCGCAGACTGCGTACCTGGAATTCAGTCTTACCCCACGCCCTGCTTATTTGAACATCTGAAAAGCCAGCCATCTTGGCCTCCCTCAGCATACCGGTGTCTTTTGATGCTATCATGGATGATTGAACCTGCACTATGTGCCGTATTTTTTCTACAAACCAGGGGTCTATGGCTGAAAGTTTTGTTATCCTGTCCGTACTAAATCCCGCCCTAATTGCAGCGACAACATTATGTAGTATGCGATCGTCCATGTGACCAAGCCTGTATTCGAGCTCTTCCTCAGCATACTCTTTGGTTGGAAACCTGTTCAGCACCAAGCCATCCATTCCTATATCCAGCATACGTATGGCCTTTTGAAGTGACTCCTCAAATGTGCGTCCAATGCCCATCACCTCTCCAACAGACTTCATTGTGGGGCCCAGTCTTCGTTCTACCATGTCGAACTTGGCAAAGTCCCACCTGGGATGTTTGCACACTATGTAATCCAATGACGGCTCAAAACAGGCAGTCGTCTTTTTGGTTATTGTATTTGTCAACTCGTGTAGCCCGTACCCTAGCCCTATCTTGGCAGACATGTATGCAAGCGGGTAGCCGGTAGCCTTGCTGGCTAGGGCCGATGAGCGGGAGAGTCGGGGATTCACTTCTATGGCTACATATTTTTCTGAGTCTGGGTCCAGGGCAAACTGTATGTTACATTCACCCACTATGCCTATATGCTTAGTGGCCCGAAGCCCTGCCGACCTTAGTATGTGATACTCGCGATTTGTCAGCGTCTGGGACGGTGCCACCACTATGTTGTCTCCCGTATGCACCTTCATGGATAACACATTCTCCATGTTGCATACAATGACACCATTGTCTTTTGCGTCCCGCATTATCTCGTATTCAATCTGCTTCCATGATCCAATGTACTCCTCTATCAAAACCTGTCCCACCATGCTTGCCTTGAGGCCCCTCTCTACTATCTCATGCAGGTCTAGTTCGTTGTACGCTACACCACCACCCTTGCCGCCCAACGTATATGCCACCCTGACTATTACGGGATATCCTAGTCTTTGAGCCGTCTTTTTTGCATCCTCAAAATTAGTTACTGTATCACTTGGCAGTACTGGTACATCGCAGTCCACCATGGCATCCTTGAATAACTGTCTGTCTTCGGTCATCTGTATACCTTCTATCTTTGTACCTAGTACACCGACACCGTATTTTTTTAATACGTCACTCTGAGCCAGACTCACTCCACAGTTTAGGGCGGTCTGTCCGCCATACGAGAGCATTATGGCATCGGGGCGTTCTGCCTCGATAACTGATTTGACATAATCCGGAGTAACTGGCAGAAGGTACACCTTGTCTGCAAAACGTGTATCTGTCTGAATGGTGGCTACGTTAGGGTTTATCAGTACGCTATGAATACCATCTTCCCTTATGGCCTTGAGGCACTGGCTGCCGGAGTAGTCGAATTGGCGGCCGCTTTTGGCGACTTTCGCCGGCCTCTCCGATCTTTATTGCCCCACTACCAAGTACTAGTATATTCCTTAATGTCTCGCGTCTAGGCAGGCCGGGGGTCCTCCATCATCTTCTGCAACTCCTTGAAGATAAATCCACAATCGTAGGGGCCTGGCGATGCCTCAGGATGAAACTGCACGGCAATGCATGGGCTGGTCTTGTGTCGTATACCTTCAACGGTACCATCATCGGTATTTGTAAACCATAAATTAAACTCTGAATCCGCTAGGGATTCGGGACTAATGGCGTAGCCATGGTTCTGGCTTGTTACATGAACCTGGCCTGTGGCTACGTCAAGACACGACTTGTTCTGGCCCCGGTGCCCGTACTTTAGCTTGTAGGTCTCTGCGTTACCGGCTAGGCTTATAATTTGTGCCCCTAGGCAGATTCCCAACATTGGTATGTTCTCATCTAGTATGCCGCGTGCCGTGCGCACCGTATCGGGGCAGTGGATTGGGTCTCCGGGACCATTACTGATGATTACGCCCGCCGGCTCGTAGGAGAGTATATCTGATACCGTCGTGTTGTATGGGACCTTTACTGCCCTATATCCTAGGTCTATGATATGGCGAAGAATCGCGTTCTTTGTGCCGGTATCTATTACTACGACGTTACGGCCCGAACCATACGCTAAATGCTCCCTAGTGGATACATCATCCACTAGGTGTTCGGAGTTGTACTGGGGAGCCTGCGCCAGCTGCTTTTTGAGCGCGTCTGTGTCTATGGCATGTTCTGATACTTTTAAAGCAGCCATGCGCACACCATCCTCACGCAGGGATTTTGTGAGATACCTTGTATCTACTCCGGCCATTCCAGGTATACCATTTTCGTAGAGCCACTCATCTAGTGTCATGTTCAAATTCCAATGACTAGCGACTGTGGAGAGTTCATGTATGATGAGACCGCGCACCTGTATGCTGTCGGACTCAAAGTTTAGTGATATGCCTGTATCGTCAGTTGCTGTGGGGTCGGGAACTCCATAGTTTCCCACCAGTGGGTAGGTTATGGACAGGATCTGACCCTTGTATGAGGGGTCCGTCAGCGTCTCTATATATCCAACCATCCCCGTGTTGAATATGGCCTCACCAAACACAGTATTTGGGTACCCAAAACCTTCCCCCTCAAGAACGGTCCCATCATCCAAGACCATTGATGCGAACATTCCGATGTGTTTGGACTTTTTGGTTGCTATTTTAAACCCTTTGTGCATATAATTCAGTCTGGATTTAAGGGTTATTATGCTAGGTGTTGGTTCTATTGTACCAAAATCATGTCGCTTAGGCGCAGCTAAGAAAACGTCGCAAGAA
>VXON01000111.1 GCA_009840065.1 Cenarchaeum sp. SB0662_bin_33
CGGAATATACACAGGACCATCACTGCTTAATCACACGAAGGCTGTCATTCATGTGAGGGGGGTTGACCTCTTACTGAATACGTACCGTATTCCTACGGGATGTTGATTTTTTCACTATCACCAATTGGTAGTAACAAAATTTGTATAATATACTGATGACAACGTGGACAAAAAATGCAACTGAGTTTACGATATCAAGAATACTGCATCAAGGACAAACTACAGTTACATTCCAAAACCCATGCTAGAATTATTTGAATGCCTGACGTTTAAAATCAAAGACGGTCAGGTAGTTGTCAGCCCAGGTAAAAAGTAGGCTATTCTAGGACATTTGGATAGGCCGGCCCATTTTTGCAAGAAAACCGACTATTCGTGTAGCCAGCACTTTACCATGCCGTCTGCTGTGGTAAAGTCGGGCGGGTCATTTTGACACTTCTCCATCGCCTCAGGGCACCTGTCAACGAACCTGCATGTGGTCGGAGGAGACAGGAGACTTGGGGGGGTTCCTGATATGTATGATGGCTGTGAACCGTGCAGGCGGGGTATGGATTCTAACAGCTTTTTGGTGTATGGGTGTTGTGAATTGTTATATATGCTCTCAGAAGTACCAAACTCAACCAGCTGACCACCATACATTATGCCTACCTTGTCGGCTATCTCGGATAGTAGCGCGAGATCATGGGTTATGAATAGAAACGACATACCTGAGGACTTTAAATCCTTTAACATGTTTATGATTCGAGCCTGTATTAGGACATCTAGGGCCGTGGTAGGCTCATCGGCAATAACCAGACGGGGTTTTAGTAATAATGCCATGGCAATTATTGCCCTCTGCTTCATCCCACCACTCAGTTCGTGCGGGTATCTGCGCAGTATTGATTCTTCCAGATTTACTGCTGCAATAACCTCCGAGACTGCATTGCCTGTATTGCCAACAAAGTTGTGGTGCTGCAGTATCTCGGCGAACTGCTCTTGTATTGTGTATACCGGGTCCAAAGAACTCATGGCTCCCTGAAACATCATGGATATCTGCTTCCATCGGTATTTTTGATCAAACTCGGCATCCGGAATGTCGTTTATACTGTGACCATCAAAGATGATTGAACCATTAGTTATGCTCCCTCCCGACAAGCTACGCATTATGCCCAAACCCAGCGTACTCTTGCCACATGCGCTCTCGCCCACTATTCCTACAGTCTCGCCGGCCTCCATGTCGAAACTGGTATGCTCCACAGCATAGACCGGACCTGCCATTGAGTCGTATTGTATGGAGAGATCCCTTACGGAGAGCAGAGTCATATTATGCAATAAATTTCACATTAATTTTTACCTTTAGCCGAGTGCTGCGTACATACTCAACCTTCTCCCATGATTAGGTCACTGTATAGCCGGCCCCGAGTGACATCATACTAGGTGGTGTGTCATACCACGATCCCAATAGTCTGTATATGGGGCGATACTGATCCCAGATATGGGCCAGCTAGCTACACACTGCAATGAGATGGTCCAACTGTATAGTGTGGTGAACGGCCGGGACGGGACCATAGGCATGTTGTGGTGGGACAATGTTTGCGTGGAGGTCCGGCTAGCGCAGGCTGAGACCGAAGTGACGCAGCTCTGTACATATAGTCGGGAGTATAAATAACCCCACACGGGTTTGGTGCGTAAATTTGATTTAAGATCATATTGTCCACCGGCAGCCTAAATAACGTTGGTTCCTTAAGTATTGGATTAAAGAATATAATCTATTTGTTTATAATACTATACGATCTAAATATTTATAATATAATCTTAATACTATATAATAAGTAAACACAAAAGACGGGAAGGATACTATGAGGCAGCTAGGGAGACCAAGGTACCTCATATGCAAAAGACTCTGATATATATGAGAACCCGGCCCGTATATCAGATTAAACATACATGGCAGACCTCCCATCCGCTCCAAGGAAAAACTGACCTCTGGATGTTGGCCGATAACAAGACATACTGTCAAACTGAATCTGATATGAGTACGCCTTGGAGTCACAAACCCACCCTAGATTATGGCACGCTGGTCAGACACACGCAGACTATCCCTCCCAACTGGCTGTATACAATACTAACAGAGACCGCACGTCGCTGTCTGATCAGGGCCGGAGATACAACTACCTCTCTAGAAATCGACAGTAGTGGGGTGGAGACAAGTAGGTTGAGCGGCCCAGCATCAGGATTTTGTCCAGACACACCAAAAGACATACTTACAGTACCGTATGGTAGCCATTTTGGGTCTACAGATAGCGTTGTCTGCAGTGGGAACACCGTGTTATGTCAACGATACTATAATGCTATATAATATCAGGCATCACGAATTCCATCTGAAGGGCAGGTGGGTTAACACTGATCGTGTACATAATTCAGACCAAAACTGCCAAGGGAATGATATTAGGCAGCAAGCAGAGGCAGGATGCCATCAACCGTTCCAAACCCAGCAGAAGAAAGGCTGCCACGCTGTTCAACCCAAATAAATATGCTCTAAGCGATACAATAGAGGGAATATTCGGGGCCGAAGAGACCCGAGGACACCAAGTATACTACAGGTTCGTCGGTGACGACAACAGAAAGCGGTTCGCCAAGTGGAGGGTCATATCTTAGAACATAATGGTGCTCAATCGGTTCCGCTGGGCCAACCACCTAGGCATACCGATACCCTCGTATGGGGCCCTACCGAAGGCGGTGTAAGATACTGCCAGTTGGACTTGCGCACAAGTCTCTGCTAAAAACTTGGCAGGACTGGTTCTGATGGGCAGTGGAGAATTACGTACCAATCCTGAGAAATCACATAAGGTAATTAAGAGCCACAATAAAACACTTACAGTATGACCAGTTGTATTGAATGTGATGCAGATATACCCATACTCACCGATGCCTTGGAAGGAGAGATTGTTACATGCGCCGACTGCGGTGCAAGCTTTGAGCTGACCGTCAGTTCAGGCTCGTTTAGTCTCAAACCCGCCCAAACGGTAGGCGAGGATTGGGGACAGTGAATCCTGACATAACCATACTTTACGATACTATAAGGTGGGAAGAGAAGGCCTTGCTAGCGACTGCAAAAGAGATGGGTATATCTGCTAGTATGGTAAACTGCAAGGGATTGCATCTGGATTTGGAGGATGAGCCAGACATGTTTGGTGTGGTACTACAAAGATGTGTCAGTTATTATAGAAACGTCCATTCCACAGCAGCTCTAGAGGGTATGGGTGTTGATGTAATCAACTGTCACAAGACCGGAGTGCTGGCCGGCAACAAGTTATACTCCCATATGCTGCTTAAAAATGCCGGCGTACCGACACCAAAAGCATGCGTCTCGTTTTCGCAGGAGGCTGCATTGCAGGCGCTGGATAAGATTGGCTATCCCGCTGTAATAAAACCAACCGTGGGCAGCTGGGGTCGACTGATATCAAAGATAAATGATCCAGAGATTGCGGGCAGCATACTAGAGAGTCGGGAGAGCATGTATCCGATATATCAGATACACTACATTGAAGAGTTTGTGAGACGGCCTCCAAGGGATATTCGTGCCATAATGGTGGGAGATGAAATAGTAGCTGCAATATATCGCACCTCACATGATAACATGTGGAAGACCAATACGGCTCTGGGCGGGACCGCTGATCCGTGTCCTGTAACCCCCGAGATGGAGGAGATGTGCATAAAAGCATCACATGCCGTACATGGACAGATAGTTGGTGTTGACTTAATGGAGAGTGATGATGGATTAATGGTACACGAGGTAAACAACACCACTGAATTTAAAAACACTGCTCGAGTTACCGGCATTGACATAGCTGGAGCCATGATAAAATACACCATACAGAGGGCCAGGGGATGAAGAACGGCGTTAACGTAAATCAAAAATACGTAACCAAGATGCTTGAAAAGGCATTACGTCTGTATACGCCCTCACTAAGCGAGCGTCCCATGACAGAATTTTTGGCTGAAAAGTGTGATGATTTGGGATTTCATGATATTCGTATAGATGGTGTCGGCAATGTCATAGCCACAAAGGGTTCCGGTTCACCCACAACAATATTGTGCGGCCACATGGACACCGTTCCCGGCAAAATCCGGGTTCGCAGGGATGGTGACATACTGTATGGTCGTGGTGCTTCGGATGCCAAGGCGCCCCTGATGGCCATGCTGTTTGCTGCAGCATCCGCATGTGATGGTAAAGGAACCGTGATATTTGTGGGCGCCGTGGATGAGGAGGGTAACGCCACGGGAATCAAAAACCTAGTCAAAAAGAGAATGAATGTGGATTATGCTGTATTTGGCGAGCCTAGCAGACTGGACCAGGTTACAATAGCCTATAAGGGCAGATTGGCCATCAGTCTGCGCGTCGATGTAAAGGATAGCTCTCATGCCAGCGCGCCATGGTTATCAAAGAATGCTATAGAAGAGACCGCACACTTTACATCAAAACTAAAGAATGCCCTGGAAGCCAGGCATGCTGATAGCCGTAGCATGCAGATGACTGCTGCAATAACCGAGATTCGAGGAGGTTCCAGCCATAATGTCACCCCACAGGAGTGTACTGCCACCATGGATATACGTATACCCGTCACCACCAACTGCAAAATGATTGAAGAGAAGATATCCGATCTTGTTCGAAGCATAAGCGAGGAACGTGATGTTGAGGTATTCTATTCGATACTAGATGAGACCGAACCCTTTGAGGCGCCGCACAACTCGCCTCTGGTACGAGCCTTTACGTTGGGAATAATCGAGTGTGAGGGGCGCAGGCCCACATTGATAAGAAAGACCGGCACGGGCGATATGAATGTCATGGGAAGCAGATGGGGTATACCGGTCATAACATATGGCCCCGGCGATCCACACGCATCACATACGGTAAACGAGAGCGTGTCGGTATCAGAGTACCTTAGAGGAATAGAGGTCATCAAAAAATCACTAGCCCACCTGAAGAGACTCCATGACAAAAAACAGGCCACAAAATAATGTTGCATATAGTGGGACTGGGCATAACTGATGACTCTATACCCTCTAACATCCGAAACATAATGCAAAATGCTGACGTAGTATATCTTGAGACATTTACCAGCCCTGATATCAATACCTCGGAGATAAGGCGGATATGTCCAAAACTACAGATGGCTCCTCGGTGGATGGTAGAGGATGGGCGCCGCATACTGAAAGAGTCTGAAAAAAAAGATGTAGTCTTAGCATCATATGGAGACCCATTGGTGGCCACCACTCATACTGATTTGAGGGTGCGCGCTGTGCAAAGTGATATACCTGTGAATGTAGTGCATGGTCCCTCTGCAATAACAATATTAGTCGGTGAGTGTGGCCTGCACCACTACATGATGGGCCGCATGGTTACAGTCATGAGTGAGGACACACTACTGGAGACACCATACATGGCATCATACCGAAACGCAGCATTGGGCAATCATACACTGCTACTGTTGGAGTATAATCAAGACACAGACTTCTTTCTAGGGGCGAATGCTGCACTAAAAAAACTATCCAATGCTGAGAAGAGTTATAGACGTGGCGTATTTGCGCCCGACAGCTACTGCATGGTCGCATGCCGCATTGGAACAAAAAAACAACTTGTAGTATCCGGCAGAGTCTCAAGTCTTGAAGGGTACAACTTTGGTGACCCGCCCCACTCCATCATACTTACTGGAAGACTACACTTTACTGAATGTGATGCCATACGCGCATTAACAACATGCGTGGACAATCCCCCTGAAGGTCATACCATAAAGAGCATATCCAGACAGATGATTGAAAAGTACACACCAATGATACAAAAATCCATTCAGAATATTACCGGCTACTCTGACGGCGAAAACATGGTAATACAGAATGCCATATCATACATACAGGATGCTCAGGCAGCTTTGGAGAAGGGCCAGGATGAGGTTGCCGTGCTATCCATTGGCTATGCTGATGGGTTAATAGATGCATTACGCATGTCCCAGGGCATGGATCCCGGTTCCCTAGACCCGAAAATATAATATTCCAAAAAATTATCCACTACTACACGTATGGATTCAATACAGGGAAGTGTGGTATTTGCTGCATATATTGCGCAGGTAACCGGCAATCCACTGCGGCATGTATGTGCGCAACGGGGCATGTCCGATTCTGTAATGTGTGAGGGCATATCTAGACTGAACAACAACAATCTGATGGACAGAGACAAACTCACCTCACTGGGCCGGGAATCAATACGGGTGGTTTTAACCGGAGGTGTATTTGATATAATCCATCCGGGCCACATACACACACTCAACGCCGCCAAAAGCCTAGGCAACATATTGGTAGTGGTGATTGCCACCGATAATACGGCCACTAAAATGAAACGGGAGGTGAGACACTCCCAGGTGCAGCGGCAAACTCTCGTTGAATCACTACAGGTTGTAGATGTCTGTGTAATAGGACATCAGAATGATATATTTAAGACTGTTAGGACTATAATGCCTGATGTTATAGCCTTAGGATATGATCAAATACATCATGAAAAGTATATCTCCGATGGGTGCAAGAAGATTAACCCTAGAATCGAGGTGGCACGGCTACAGTCGCCCGTACCAGACATATCCAGCTCAGAGATAAAACGGACATACGGGGATAACATATATGATCTCTAATCACCAGGCAGTATGGAGACTGTAATACGTGATCCATCGGTTATGTCCGCTTTGGATCTTAGATGCACATCGGATATTATCTCCATTATACATGGATCATGATGAGTTCTCTCTAGGCGAATCATATAACAATTAATGTCTGGTAGTATCAGTATGGGGTAGCAGCGTACCCATCCATATGTCCTCTGACCATCCGAGAACCCATCAATCAATACATTGGAAAACTCCCCAATGCCCAGTATGGTTCGGGCAGATTCTGCATCCAATCGTACGTTTAATGTGCCCGGGTAAGGCGTCAGTTCGATCTTTGAACAGAACTGGGTAATGTATCCGGGCAGCGACATGTAGTAGGCACCTTCACCAACACCTGATACCACCTCTCCCTGAAGAGTTACACAGGGTGGTCTGTACTGCATGGCAGTATTCAATATGGATGAGATTCGCATCACCTCGGCATATCCTTTCTTTGTGACTCGTATGTGGCGTCCCCGCCCTTCTGCCTCGCGTTGAATCAGCCCATTACTCTCCAACTCTGCTAGATGAATTGATGCGGCCTGCTGGGACACGCCCACTGCCTGACCCAGTGTAAGCGTGGTTACCGGCACAAACCTGTCCTGACATCCCAGAGTCATCAGGTGAGCTAAAGTCATCAGATGTTGAATTTTTAGTGTCGCCAACTAACGAATGTCCAAACTTTCAAATGATGTAAGCAAGATCCCCTCTGCATCGGCTACCTTTGCTACACGGTGCCCAACTATGTACTGCGCACCTGCATTCCGGGCACCATCAAGCAGTCTCTGTGTTATTATTCCATCTAGGAACAAGTATCTTACATTTGATTGTGTGGATATGGTACGTACCAGCTCATTGATTGGTACACGAAACACCTCTTTTTCGCTCTCATCCAGTGCAACTGCCTCCAATGTCTCTTTTAGTTTTGGATATATGGAGGCCGCCAGCGACTGGAGAGCTCTTTTAGAACTACTCAGTTCCGGCGCAGGCTCACCCCCTGTCTCTATCTGCTTTACTATGGGCCTTAGTATCTCGTCGATGCGCAACGGGGTCAGCTCTTCAACCTCCATTCCTGGGTCGGCACGTACCTCAAAATCAACGGGGACTACGGATTTTAGTCCCTTGAGTATAAAACCCCCAGCCCTATCTCCATCGGTAAATGCTACTATCTTATCCTTTGCAGAACACAAATCCTTTATTGAGTCATCTATTTTTGCGCCCTCAATGGCTATGGCATTGTCGTAGCCCGCTCTCAGCAGATTTATAACATCGGCCCTACCCTCTACTAGAATTATCCAGCTGTTCTCGTATACGCCGGAGCCGCATGTAAGCTTTGATGGCCCATATGCCGCCAGTGTTCCGGCGGCTCCATGATGTATGTCACGAATCATAGACTCGCCTTCGCTTATTGTCTTGGTGGCCCAGCGCTGTTTTATCTCCTTGGCGCGCCTTACAATGTCATCTTTCTTAACAGCCCGTATGTCTTCTAGTGATACAAGCTTGTAACTACAGTCAAACGGACCTACCTTTTCAATGCTCTCTATGGCTGCCGCTATCAGGGCGCAGGGGTCTATGTCGGTACTCATGGGAATATTTACTTCTCCACTACTAGTGTTACCGGAGACTCGAATATCGACCTCAATACGTCCTACCTTTGATGCTCGCTGTAATTCATTGAGATTCATTTCGGGGCCTAACAGACCTTCGGTCTGCCCAAAGATGGCGCCGATTATATCTGTTCTCTCAACGATTCCATCCACTTTGAAGGAAAGCTTAACATTATATTTGTCCGAACCCGTAGAGGGCATAAATTAATCAACTCCTGAATTATCATATATTTAAAATCTAGATTGCCTTATAATAGCATTGCGAATTAAAAAATACCAAAATTTAAAAAAATCACTCAGTACTAAAGGAATGTCCGCAGGAGCAGGACTTTACCACATTGGGATTATTGACCTTAAAGCCAGAACCCATGAGACTTTCAATGTAGTCTACGTTGGCGCCTTTAAGGTGATCTAGACTCATGCTGTCTACAAGTAATTTTATGCCTGACTCCTCAATGACCAGATCATCCTCCTCTGGTTTGGTCTCAAAACCCATGCCATATGAAAGACCAGAGCATCCTCCCCCCTGTACATATACCCGTAGGTACTCGGGCTTGGAATCCTCTTCGGCCATGAACTCTTTAATTTTTGCAGCTGCCGCCTCAGTGACGGTTATCATCTTTTGTGTCTGTTTAGTCTCCATTGTGCTATATATTAATAATTTTTCTTATAATAACTTTTACTATCTCTGACGTCTTAACCAGTCTCTATTGCAGTCGTGTGTCATTTTTATGTGATGAAACGCTACAGCAGCCTTTGTACGAATCAAGCTTTTTATACGACATGTTCATTAAAAACTGAATCAAATATTTTATAAATTTATAGTATGAGATTTATTTATGACAATATAGCAACCTACGCATATAATGATCAAAGTGTGGTAATTAAATTTAATAAAAATTTGGTACATAATCAACAGCATATGGTAAAATTAATGGTGGGATGGGTATCTGTAAAATATCTTTATTTAGGCATATTTTTTCGATTTAAGAGTAGTTGATACCCAGATTTTTTCGTGATGTAAGCTTGTCTCCCAGTCTTTTCATGGATTTTTCAGATCTTAAACGTCCTCGTATATTCCTCTGAATCACATATTCACGTAGGCTCTGCTCTGCCGGATTGTTGATGGGGGGGAATATGTGGGTCCAGCACAAATCGAAATATGTCAGATATGGCGCGTTGTATGAGCCAAGCTTTTTTCACAATATAATTAAACCATCAAACACCTCATTTTACAGCAAAA
>VXON01000013.1 GCA_009840065.1 Cenarchaeum sp. SB0662_bin_33
CTTTTTACAGATGTATCCAACCGAGCGCCCAACTTCAAAAAGCAAAACACTTTCTGTTATCGGAAATATGAAGAATTGGACGCGGAGTTATCCAAACGTTGAACGAGAGAATATCAGATATCAGTGTAAGACTTTAGATGTCATAGGGAAAAGAATCCATATTGGTTGACGCTTCTAGAATCAGGCTAAGTGCTGACCGCAGTGGTGATCTATCAGAAGCCACCCTCACAATGCCAGCTCCCGATAAGTTAACAGAACCCACAGATCTACCCATTCCCCCCAAAAGCCACGACAGTTAACACAGAGAAGATCTACATTCAAGTCTCGATAAGTTAACAGAACCTCTAGGGAGTTCCATATTACAAGACCACCTATGGCGATGCCGGCTACACCTGCCATTATGCACAGAATCAAAAAGCTACGATTCATAGTGTGTTTAGTATGGACAGCGTGCCTAATATGGCCTCCTCTAAACGCACGGTTCGTGTATTCTGGTGTGGAAAAAAGTTCAGCTGTATCATGTTGTTTGCCTGCAGCCTACCTCCGGCTATATCCCTAACATCCCTCTGGGGCGAGCCAAATACTACCAGCGTACTGTCTTTGTAACTACTATGTATGCGGGATTTGGTGACTGTCTTGCCGGATCTGGCGGCTATGATGATGCGGCCTGACCACTCCCGCAGGAGTGACGTAATTGATGAGCGCTCCCTCACACTGTATCCCCAGTACTGGGATATATCATCAGATGATATCACCTGTGCGGTACCGATGGGTATATTCGGTGGAAACTGTACGGTGACCCGTCCATCCCTACTGGCACCCTCCACATCAAAGAGATGATTCACACCCACATCAACGTATCTGCGTCCGCGTATTGTAACTGTCAGCCCCTCGCGTATGTCGCCTGATTTTATATCCTTTACATCCGATGATGTCGTGTGACTTGGTATCGCTAGGGGGTGAAGCACGCCCGCAAACTTGAGCTCCGACATTTTGGGAAAGATCTGCCTTCTCATGAACTGGGGAGTCTCCATGTAATTGAGTATTGTAAGCAGCAGGGTTCTGTCGGCCTGATTGTCCCCGTCCCTGTATATCAGAATGTCTCGTACACCAAATATGGCTATGCTGCGGGCCATCTGGGATATCTTTCGGGCCTTGGCCAGCTTTGTAGTCTCGTCGGTAAGGGCCGAATCGGGTATCGCCACAGATAAGGTTCTATGCATCAGTCTGAGTTTGAGTATGTCGCATCTGCCTGTTCTGCGTATTTGGCTATCTCTTCTGTATCTATCTCTCTGTAGCCGCCTTTGTCTATAATGGCAATCCTCATCTGCTCTACGACATTTTTGCTGTCACTGGCTACCTTGACGGATGCCACGGCTAGGGCGGCGGCATCATCCCTGACTAAATCAGGCTTGTAAGACTTTTCTAGAAAGGATGTCACCCTGTCTGAGCCGGCACCAATTGCAATGGCATCATACTCGATGTATGTACCGCTGGGGTCGGTAAGATATACGTGCGGACCATCCTTGTTCAGACCGCCAAGTATTAGGGCAACACCAAACGGCCGAACTCCCGCATACTGTGTGAACTGCTGGCACTGGTCCGCTAGATGTTTGGCGACGGTTGCTATATCCACAACCTCATCGTATATCAGCTGATTGCTCTGCGAAAAGAATCGGGCATTGTCCACCTGGCTGCGGGCATCGGGTATGTAGCCTGCAGCGGCCACGCCTATGTGATCGTCTATCTTGAATAGTTTCTGCGCCGACTCTGTTATCTGTAGCTTGCGGGTGCGCTCCTCGCCGGCAATCACTACTCCGTCCTTAAACTTTATTCCCACGGCCACCGAGCCCCGCCGAACAGTCTCAATCGCATATTCAACCTGATATAGGCGCCCATCCGGGGAGAAGACGGTGATTGCCCTGTCATATCCTTGCTGTGCTGGTAGCATTATAGTATGCAGTCTTTGAGATTAATTTAAGTCATGCCAATTTTGATTATGTGTAATGCCTGCTAGATGCATTATATCATTCTCTGGCCACAAAAATGTCAGGGCTACACACAAGACCACAATAGAGATAACTACCGATGAGTCACTGAGCGTGCGGGGAGACTGCATCGTGGGGGTGTCATCGGCAATGGGCTGCCTTGGCCTGCCGCACAAAATACGAGATGCACTACAGAATGATTCGAGCATGGCACATATACTGTTCAATGTTCAGGGGAATGTATTTGCTGTGCGGGGCCGGGGCAGCTCAAGACTGACACTGATGGACAGTCATGATATTGTGCTGCGCAAGAGTGATTTTGCCTGTCCGCGAACGCTGATTATAGGGTGTAGTGCGGCCTCTATTGATATGCCCCGGCGCATGGTACAGTCTCTTCGGGAGGGGGCCGACGGTATCATGGAGATGACCGTGTATGCACAGGGGGAGATGGACATATAGTGTGTGGCTTACGCGCCATTACATTTGACTGCATGGGGTATTTGTATTAACTCTGGATACCCACCACTATATAATCCGGGACATCGTCCACCCAAGAGGCTTTTATATCGCATCTGTAACAAGCGAGTCATGGGCCTTGGAACCAAGTTATTTGTAGTACTACCGCTGGCCATCTTTGCGGCAGTAATATTTGGATTTGCCATATACAACACAATCTGCAAAAATTCCAGCGTGGCGCTGATAGACTGCTGATGACATGACTTGATATTAGTAAAATAATCCTAGGCCGACGACTGCTCTTGCAGGCATATTCTAACCGCCCGGAAGAAACGCCTTAAAAACCGAGGCTGCTCCCTGCACTCCGCGTGATATTGTTGGCATGTATCCCAATATGGCCCTTGCCAGCAGGATTGTATATGCTGTCTGTATAATGATGGTTATCTGTGATGGAATACCAAATATCGTCAACACATCAAAGACGTAGAGGCCTGCCAATAACTTGAACAACTCTATGCTCATATCCACACCTAGACTTAGCGATACGTATGCGCGCTCCCACCACACATCAGAAGTGAGACCACCTTGCGCCTCTAACAACCGTCCTTCTATATCATGATTTGACATCTGGCTGGTGATGTGGGCTAGTTGCGGACCTACCGGCTCCCCATCAAAACCCATGTACTGTATTCCCAAGGGCTCGGCCACTAGTACCTCTCCGGCCGCCAAGCAGCCGGATACAATATAACAGAATAGGAATATTCGGAGCGCGTTATCCTTCATGGTACAGTTGGAGTAACATCTTACTATAAATAAAATTTAAGAGGTTGCATACAGCCTGTGAATCCCAGAATACTATTGATGGTACAGATGGACTCGGCAGCCTCGGGTGCATAAAACCTTGTAGTGTATGCGGAAGCTGCCCTGCACACAACACTACAGCGAGGCCATGGCTAGCCGTTCATAATAAAACTCCTGCCGCTTTAAATCACGATGCTCTATGATTCGGCAGCGCGCCGGCGATACCAGACGTGAGACCTGCTCGTACGTCTCTAGCCTAGAATAGTCTGATGTATATAAAATCTGAAACAGCGGCGACTTCTCTAGGAACAGCGACCTGGCCTGATCATACCCAGCTATGCGCAGCAGGTTAAGCCTGAGCACTCCCACTGACTCACCCCGGGACACCAGTGGGTCCTCATAGCAGCAGACGGCATAATTTGTATCATCCTCAATTATGGTTAGTTTTGTAAACCGATCATTCCACAACTCCATATGCCTTGCCAGCGATATGGCCTTCTTTTTATCCTCAAAGATGGGAGAGACCACCAGCCGCCCGGTTTCATGAGTCCATGCGATTCTGTGAAATCCACTAACCCATCTTATGTAGACCACAACATAACAGGTGTTATATCCGTTAATATGGGCTTTGGTGGCTCTTGCTATTTGGACTATACAAAACACACCAAGAGTTACCTCAGATACTATAATACCCATCTGTGATGGGCCTTGACATGTAATACAGTGCAATGCACATTTAGTATCCGCGCGCAAACAATACACGCGTACCATCTGCATCTTGGCATAGTATGCATGAACCACCCCTCTCTTTAGATAGGAGACGTATGTCGGCGCCGGTCTCCTCTTTTATTGCATCCTCGCACGACTCTCTGCCACACCAAAAGGCCCACCAAAAGCCACCTCTCTCTATGCCATCCCTGAGGTCCGTATATGTCGATGCCTCGCCGGTCATGCCTGCTGCCTGCTGCCTAGCCCTCTCTAACATATCCTCCTGCATTGTATCTAGAGTATTTCGTATTGTATCTGGGGCATCATCCAGGCGCATTGTATCCTTTGATAGGGTGTCCCGGCGGGCAGTAACAATCGTACCAGTCTTTAGGTCTCTGGGTCCCACCTCTACACGAAGGGGCACTCCCCGCAGCTCCCAGTCGTTGAACTTGAATCCCGGCGAGACATTCTCCCTTGTATCGATATGTGTGCGTATATCCATATTCTGTAGTGTTCTGTATAGTGATTCGGCCGCACCCATTACTGCATCTGCATCCGAGACGAGTATGGGTATGATTACCACCTGTATGGGTGCCATCCTAGGTGGCAGTACAAGACCCTTGTCGTCCCCGTGTACCATTATCATTGCGCCCAGTAGCCTCCAAGAGACCCCCCACGAGGTCTGCCACCCATAGTGCTCTGTGTTGTTTTGGTCGGCATACTTTACTAGGAAGGGTCGAGAAAAGTTCTGTCCCAGCATGTGGCTGGTGCCCATCTGTAGTGCCCGGCCATCCGGCATTATGGACTCTATCGTAAGCGTGTACTCGCCACCGACAAACTGCTCCTTGGCACTCTTTCTGCCATACTCGACGGGTATTGCCATATACTGCTCTGTCACATGCCGATATATCTCCAGCATCCTGTCTACCTGCTCCTGTGCCTCAAGGCGGCTTGCATGTACCGTATGCCCCTCCTGCCATAGAAACTCCGAGGTCCTCAGAAAGGGTTTTGTGGACTTTATCTCTGCGCGCAGGGCGGTATTCCAAAAGTTCAGCTTCATTGGCAGATCGCGCCACGACTTTATCCATTTGGAGTACATGTGATACAGGACCGTCTCGGAGGTGGGCCGCAGAGCCAACCTGTCACCAACCGGCGTATCCCCCGAATGCGTGACCCAATACACCTCCGGGTTGAACCCCTCAAAGTGGCTCTTTTCACGAACCAGCAGCGACTCTGGTATCAGTACGGGCAGAAACGCATTGCTTACACCCTCATGGGTAAACTTCTCATCTAACGCATGCCTGAGCATCTCCCATATGGCATATCCATCCGGCCGCAGAACAATCATGCCCTTGACGGGGGCATAGTCTGCGAGTCTTGCCTTTAGTACTATTTGGGTATACCACTCACTAAAATTACCACTCTTTGTTTCTGTTATACCTATATGCTCTTTCCTTGACATCTTGTTACAGGGAGTCCCCCCTGCATAGGACGACCCCGTTTGCCCTGCTCTGAAAGTTGGGACAAGCAAAGCACTGTACAAACTGTACATCATGACCAATGACAGGACACTCTACGTACTCCTGCTTCATGGTTCTGAGCATCTTTGGGCTTATGCCGTTTATCTTGAACTTGTTTTTTTCATTCATCATGCCTGCATCCCGCAGCGCCTGTTTTGTTGCCGCATCAAAGCGCATAGCCTTCTCCCGCTTCTGTACTGTCACTTCATATTTGAATTCTAACTCTTCCATCATTACACCTGATTTGTATATTACAAAATAATATTTCAAACTTTAATATATTTAGCTTTTTTGTTGTGAATTATAATGCTGGTAATCTTTGATGTCGAGGGCGTACTGTATGATGCCGAATATCTGCCCATGCTGGCCGAGAAGGTAAACAAGGAGCGTGAGATCTGGGAGATAACAAAGAAGGGCATACAGGGTGTCATAAACTGGGAGGATGGACTCCGCACAAGGGTGCGGGCACTGCGAGGGCTTGACTATGAGACGTGCCGTGCGGTGGCCGATTCATTGCCCATAATGACCGGTGCGCGGAGGGCTTGTCGCATTCTAAAGAGTCGGGGATACCGCATAATTGCCGTATCCGGTGGCTTTACAATAATGACGGACCGGCTAAAGCGGGAGCTGAATCTGGACTATGTGGCATCCAACGAGCTGATATTTACGGATGGCCTACTAGATGATGTCCTGATAAATGTAGACTCTGACAAGTCAAAGAGCGCCAAGAGCATAATTGAACAGTGGGGGGAGCGCAGGGCCGATACCGTATGCGTGGTGGATGGCGCCAACGATTTAAAGCTCTTTGATATATCGGGGATGGGCATAGCCTTTCGGGCACAGGATGTTGTAAAAGACAAGGCTACTACCATTCTCGATGAGAAGGACCTTGCTCGTATCATTCCCCTCATAGATGCCCACATGAGTCATGTGTCATGATACAGGCAATACCAGTGCATATGGATGGGGATATCACATGTACAGATGATGTATGCTGCATGATTATAGAGTCTGCGGATGATATAAGGGAGGGGGATGTAATTGTGGTGGCGCAAAAGATAGTATCAAAATCAGAGGGACGGCTGGTGAGATTATCGGATGTGCGCCCCTCATCACTAGCCGTGGGCATAGCCGGCGAGTATGACAAGGATGCTAGGGTGGTGGAGCTGGTACTGCGAGAGGCAAGACGCATAGTCCGCATGAAGAACGGCATAATAATCACGCAGAGGCATGATGGCCACATATCTGCCAACTCGGGCGTGGATGTGAGTAACGTACCTCCTGACTGCGCCCTGCTCCTGCCCGAGAATAGTGATGAGAGCGCCCATCGCATACGATATACAATAAGGGACCGGCTACAAATCAATGTGGGTGTTATAATCTCTGATACGCTGGGGCGGCCGTTCCGAGTCGGCCAGACCGACATGTGCATAGGGTGCTCGGGCGTTGCGCCACTCCTTGATTATACAGGAAAGACTGATGTGTATGACAGGGTACTGCGTGTCAGCGTGACTGCAATGGCCGACCAGCTGGCAGGCGCCGCCGAGCTGGTGATGGGCAAGACCCGCCGCACGCCCGTCGCGATACTGCGGGGCACACACGATTATTATAATATGATGGGCGAGGGTACTGCCCGGGACTTGATACGACATACAAATGATTTGTTCGGGCAGGTATAGCGGCACCTGCATATCATAAAGACCCGCTAGATACATACTGTGATGTGGCTACATGTTGTAAATACGAATAATTGTTGCAGTATGATATAATAATACACTACCTTTAATTTACCAAAGAGTATCGTTGCGCCATATGGGAGAGTTATATGATGTCATAATTGTAGGTGCAGGACCGGCCGGATATACGGCAGGCATATACTGCTCCCGCGCAGGCCACAACACACTGTTGTTGTCCGGCATTCTGCCCGGCGGACAGCTGGTGAACACAACGGACGTTGAGAACTATCCGGGATTTGAGAATGGCATAATGGGCCCGGACCTGATGCTGAACATGAGGGCGCAGACGGCCAGAATGGGAACCAAGATAATCGATGATGCCGTGCAGCAGGTGGACTTTGGCGGGCCCCTGCGCGTCAGGGGTACGGATGAGTGGTTTGAGGGCCGCTCGATAATAGTGGCCACGGGCGCGGACCCCCGCAAGCTGGGATTAAAGGGGGAGGAGACGCTAGGCGGGCGCGGAGTCTCGTACTGTGCCACATGCGATGGACCATTCTTCAGGGGCCAGGATATATTCGTAGTCGGCGGGGGGGATACGGCAATGGAGGAGGCACTATTCCTTACAAAATTCGGCAGGCAAGTGCATATAATACATAGGCGTGATAAACTTCGCGCCAGCCAGGCGATGCAGAGTCGTGCCTTTGCCAACGACAAGATAAAATTCCACTGGAATGCCAAACTAGTTGACATATCCGGCCATGACAGGGTGGAGCATGTAACCATACAGGATGTTGTATCGGGCCAGGATACACGCATGGATGCCGGGGCTGTATTTGTGGCAATAGGTCACAACCCGAACACATCATTATTCCGGGATGTGTTAGAGCTGGACGATGAGGGATATATAGTAATGGATGGTACGCGTACCAGCGTGGAGGGTGTCTTTGCTGCCGGAGACGTACACGACAGGCGGTACCGCCAAGCGGTCACCGCTGCAGGCTTTGGCTGTCAGGCCGCCATTGATGTGGATAAATATCTCCGGGAATAATACACTAGTATGCGAGTCTTGACATGTGTGATGCCGATAGTGTGGCTTGGTTAAACTGCCGCTCTGTGAATATGCCCCTTGCCTTGTATATACTGCCAAACTTGCGCCCATCATCGGCAAATATGCCTACCGCGCACCCCGCTGGCATATCGTACTTTTTCATGCAAGCATATACTGCGGCCGAGGATGGACTCACCAGCAGGTTGTCTGAATCATAAATCTCCCTTACGACACCAAAGGCCTCATCGTTTGTAACATTAATCCAGTCATCCACAACATCCTCCCTCTTTAAAAAGAGGTCTGGCTTTGCGGACTCCTCAAAGTTGCGCCACCCCTGTATGAGATGGTTCATCTGCGGCTGGCAGCCGATTATCTGTATCTTGGAGTTCTTCTCCTTTAGGTATGTACCTATACCGGTTATGGTGCCGCCCGTGCCCACGCCTGTGAAAAAGTGTGTTATGTCACCCCCCGTCTGTCTCCATATCTCGGGGCCGGTGGTGGTATAGTGACCCTCAAAGTTAGCATCATTGCTGTACTGGTTTGGGGAGTAGTATGTATCGGGCCTTGATGATGCTATGGATGTGGCCAGCGCAATACTCTGCTCGGTACCCACCCCGACTTTGGGGCAGAGATCATCGGAGGTCTCATACATCTTGGCCCCCAATTTTTTCAGTATCTTTTTAGTCTCCTCACTGGCCTTTTCGGGTATCACTATCTCCACCTCGTATCCAAGAATGCGGGCTATTCCCACAAGGGCAATGCCAGTATTTCCTGATGTGGGCTCTATTATTGTGCTCTTGTTCTTCTTTAGTATACCCCTTGCCTCTGCATCCTTGATCATCCAGTATGCAGCCCTATCCTTTACAGAACCAAACGGGTTGTGACCCTCCAGTTTGGCTAAATATGTTGACTTGTCATTGGATAGTGATTCTATATGTACCAGTGGAGTGTTGCCTATCCGGGAGAGGGGTTCCTGCTCTGCTACAATCGTCGCCACTTACTTCACCTTTTTTATCACAAAGGTTAACGTCTCCCCATCCTTCTTCATCTCTACCATCTGGTGACCGTTCCGGTTGGCCCACCTGGTTATGTCATCCTCGGCAGCGGGGTCATCCGCCGATACCTCTATGATCTGGCCTGCCTGCATCTTCTCTATGGCAATCTTTGTGCGAAATACCGGTTCCGGACAGAACAATCCGGTGGCATCCACTGTGACATCAGACATCTCGTATTTTGTATCATACATTGCATATTAAAGTCTAAGTCTTCACAGTAGATGGAAATGTGCGCATAGAATGTATCCAGATGTGATGAAATTACATTGC
>VXON01000005.1 GCA_009840065.1 Cenarchaeum sp. SB0662_bin_33
AGCACAGACATAACTCGTGTACTTCTCCAAAAATGAGACACATGCAATCTCAGTAATGTGTATGGGTGATTTTAGTACTGCATAAACTTATGCACGCCGCTATAGAACTACAACCAATAAAAATCATTTGTGCGATATGCAGTGTTGAGTCAGTTATACCTATTTAGTTATGATGGTTGGAGTGGCGGAATAATGAGTGTGGGCCGGAAGCATCGACCAACTGCTCAAAGAGTATGATGCGAATGGTGATGTAGATGGTTTGTTATCCGAGCCGAGGAGTATCGGCTTGTTGATAGGCGCGGAGACGGATACCGGGAGTACAGGTAGTATAGACCCGTCAAGCCTTAAACTGGTGGGAGCCGTATTCATTATTGGAGACGGCACGGGGTCTGGAAATATCGGTCTCGAAAAATTCTCTGACGATACAGAATAAACACTTGCGGTCTGGAGGCATACGAGACCTGCCCGGTACCTTGTTGGCTACTGATGACTAGACAGGCGACCGCAGCAGAAAGGCATGTGAATTATGAAACGCTGTCAGGCAAGATGTACATTTATAGTATTAGCCGAGGCCGCAACCCTAATGAAAAAATATGCAATTACATTAACAGTTTTGATGCTACTGCTAGCGCCGTTGGTTATCTATACCCAAACTCTAGCCGGTGACGAACAATCTGGCCCGGTGGGCAATGACGAACAATCAGGCCCGTCAAACACGGGTGCCGGTGACAATAGTACATCTGCCACTGCGCTAGGTGATGGGGACGACACCCCATCTATCGGCACCGGAGCGGTGGATGACCGAAATTAGGGCGGTGCTGAAGAGCTGACCAAACACCAAAACTTCGTCCTGTATGTTGCCAACGAATGGCCAGATAACATACTCAATAACAAACTAGTTGAGGAAAACACTAGGTTATACAACATTGAGACTGCCATTGGGCATGATGTGGATACCCTGTATGTCGCCGCACTAGCAGCAAAGAAATCTAGCCTGTCTGTATCGTACAGCCCTACCGACGCGCAGTCGAAGCTCCATGAAGCGCTATTCCAACTCTACACGGTACCATCCACGGACTCAGAACTTGACGAGGCGCTCGCCAGAGTCGTAAATGGGACGCACAGTGACTACTACGTAAGTGAGATTGCTAAATCCATCGACGCACTAGCGGACGTGGGTATTGCACACAAGAATGTTGATGCCAAAGACCCGGACTTTTGGGCGCAGTTGGCAGCCGAGTCCCTCTGTGAGGAGATTGTTGATTGCAGCGTAGAAGATCTAAGAAACACAGTGTCTGGCGTACCCAGCACCCACACGATAGGACAGCCAAGTTTCGATAATTCGGAAATCAGAACTATGACCAACTTTGGCTTACACTTGGCCACACTCACCATGCGAGTGACACCGTGTGAAGCGCCTAATGATATTTGTTGGGCATACACATCCAACTACGGATCTGGAATTCTAACGAGTGATGTCGTATCTGATTGGCATATAGCTGCTGATCCAATACCGACACGACTGACAAACTACGGACTCAACGGCAACAATGAAGTAGTGGCCATCGGGTAAGTCATTGAAGTGTTAGAAGGCGACCCGACCCGTGTCGATGATGACGATGGGTATGTTAACGCGTGGGTGAGTTTGGACAATCCCAATGGCCGCGCGGCGTCGATTCCAACCTTGCAGTTAAAGAGTTTCGCTCACCAATGAGCCCCACAACGTACACACTAAAACAGTCTTATTTTTTTACCCTCTTATCAATCTCCATAGTGGGCGCGTTTTTTGTTGGTCTGGGTATTGGGAACGTGGACTTGCAGGCAACAGACGATAATGTTTCATACATAACAACTGACAAACAGCTCCGGCAGCATATACTTGCCTTGGGTATGGCCATGAGCGAACACAACCTCAAGGTTGACCCTGACTTACTCTCGTACTTATTCAGCTTTGATCGGGCCACTCATGACATGTTAGTCATATATCCCAACCGTGGAGACGGCCACAGTAGTTGGAGCACGGCAAGCGATTACGTCAAGGATTATGGCGTAAACTATCCCAACGGAACGCGCTATTATGAGGAGAGAGATGGAGACGGTAATGTAGTCAAGATCATCCTGCTACGGGATGATCCTGAACTCACGTTTAGAATATTCATGATTAATGAAACCAGATAATCGGGTGAGGGAAGTGTGTAGTGGTGGATAATTAGAGCCGCTCAAGCACACAACCTGACGCTGTAGGGGGTAATCGTGTCAAGTTGCTTGAGGTGGGAACCCCTGAGAAAGTGTGGAATGGTTGGGAACGGGGGATGAAAAGGAGGTCAGACGGCGGCCTTGGCCATCCCGAGACATGATCCGTAATTAGAAACCAAGCGGGATTCTACGAGATAGTCCCCCTCTGGCTCCTCAGAGGAGTCCGTCCCTCTTCAGCAGGATGGTCTGGTTGACTACCCTGCAGGCGATGTCGTTGATGCGATCGTACCGTTCCAGCCTGTTCCTGTACATCTCTTTCATGATCCGGAAGACCTTCACCCTCCGGATGCCATTCTGGTATGGTATGCGGACCATACAGGGGTTCTGTTGAATGCCCGCTGCTTGGGGGACTGGATCCCTGCCCGGCCTGCGCCTGGACGGCGTGGCATGGTCAGGCCCCGGAACGGCCTTGCCCGTCGCGGCGGAACTTTTCCCGGCTCTCCCCGTTTCCGCACGGAAAGCCGCCGGGAAACGTCGGGTGCTTCATCTTGTATATGTTGAAGTCGTGTTTTCGGCATGGGTGTTATAAGATTTATTATATGCCAGAGTCAGTGTGGCGCGATTATCATCCATCTTATTGAGATAGTTTTCGGCCTGCTGACGAACCGTATCAGAACACCTGTTCTTGTACTCGATTGCTACAAAAGTGTGGGCTTGGGGGTCATATACAACCGTATCTGGAATTTTGTTGGATATCTGCATCTTTCTCTTGACCAACTTTAGATTTGGAAATATTATGTGTAGGTTGTCTTCAAACCACTTGTGTTGTTTACTTTCGTCGGGAAAGTTAACATCGTCCAACTCACAACATCCTTTACTGGATGTGTAGAATGTACGCATACGTTTTTGATATAATGATGATATTTAATATTGTTGTAAATGTAAAGTCATGCTTGGACTGGAAACAGTGTTCGCTACCACCATTTCTACTCCGCTAAAACAGACCTCATTTCCAGTCCAAACCCATTTATAAGACTAGTTTTTGACAGATCCCCCGTCGGTCAACGAACGTTCTTGAGGAGATCCACTCTTGACCCCATCACACGTATTTCCCACCGTCATGTATAACACGCAGATTTCCCAGAACCGGCTTCGTTGATACCTCATGTGCCTACGGCCACCGTGAGAAGATCCGTCCATCCACCCGATTTGACAGCCAGATCCTATCCACCTAGTTCTTGACAGAATCTCGTGATGCCTGATATTATAAGGCAGCATGATGGTGTCGTTGACATGGATTGGTGTTCCCACCGCAGACCGTGGGGTAAAACGGCGCAGTGATGCCCGCATCATGAAGAAATATACAGAGGAGTGGTGTAATTCTCAGATTCGTCCATATGTTATGTACATATGCTATCAATAGCCGGCATCCCTCACAACAAAAATCAAAACAAATTTATGGATTATATGGTGGAAAAATTTTTGTGGACCTTCGCAGTCTGATATCTGATCATTCTGATTTTCCAAAGAAAGGCATACTATTTCATGACTTTGCGCCCATACTCAAAGACCCAAAGGCCGTATCATATGTCGTTGATGCAATCTCGGGCCTCTTTGATATGGATGAGATAGATGTTATAAGCGGTATAGAGTCTCGCGGATTCATAGTGGGTATGGCCCTAGCAGTCAGGCATCAGAAGGGGTTTGCTATGATTCGAAAGGTGGGAAAGACTCCCGGTACTACCATAAAGACATCATACACACTTGAGTATGGCAGCAGCACCATAGAGATGAGAGATGATGCGTTAGAGCAGGGTCAGCGGGTTCTCTTATGCGATGATTTGTTGGCGACCGGGGGGACAATGAAGGCGGCCGCAGAACTTGTAAATCGTACGGGATCCAAGGTCATGGGAATGGCATTCATAATAGAGCTGACTGGCTTGAATGGGAGAGAGACTATAGGGGATTACAACATACACAGTCTGGTGAAGTACTAGATGGATACTGCCGAGATTGGAATATTTGGGGGTACTGGCATTTATGACTCTGATTTATTATCGGATGCTCGACAGGTGCGGGTCCAAACACCATATGGGGATCCATCCTCGGATATAACACTGGGCGTATTTGATGGAAAGAGCATAGCGTTTCTGCCCAGACACGGCAAAAAGCACTCTTTGGCACCCCACATGATAAACTACAGGGCCAATGTCTGGGCGTTCAAAGAGCTGGGCGTTCAAAGAGTGATATCCCCCTCGGCCGTGGGGAGTCTAAAATTGGAGATAGAGCCCGGTCACTTTGCCATACCCACCCAGTTCATAGACAACACAAAGGGGCGAAAAGGCTCATTTACATCAGACGGTCATGTCATACACATATCAGTTGCCGACCCGTTCTGCACCCAGTTACAGGGTGTGGTGTATGATACAGCAAGTAATATATCAACAAAACTTCACCGTGACTGCACCTATGTCTGTATAGAGGGTCCTAGATTCTCCACAAAGGCAGAGTCAAACATGTATCGTGCCATGGGCGCAGATATTATTGGAATGACAATAGTACCCGAAGCCCAACTGGCACGGGAGGCTCAGATGTGTTATGTCTCTATATCAATGGTTACGGACTATGATGTATGGGCCGAGCATCCGGTCACAGCAAAGGAGGTTGCCGCTACGGTATCTCGGAACTCGGAGACATTTGCAGGTATGCTAGAGATGTTACTGCAGAACATGCCGAACCAGAGGGAATGCTCGTGCGCCCACGCCCTCAATGACGCAGTGTTTTAACTGTCCGCAAAACTCTCTCTCTGCAACCCTTCCGGCAGATTGAGTCTTCCCTGAATCAGGTTATGCTGTAGGGTATCTATTATCTCATCGGGATCATAGCCCAAGGATTTTATCTCCTTGATGGTCTTTTTTGTAAGTTTGGCGCCTATGTTTTGACCACCAATCCTTCCAAATGCAATGGCACTAAACTCAAAGGAGTCATCCCCAATCTCAAACCTACCTGTTATCTTTGCTGCCATCTGACTGCCGTCCACAGACTCTACATGTATATCCATATCGGTCATATCTCTACAGCCTCGTTTACATGCTCATCAACTAGAAAACTCCAGTAGCCCTCTTCGACTACCTGATAGTTTTCTACAGATATATCTACAATCTCTTCATCTATGCGTTCGTGCTTTATGGTACCACTCTCGGGCATCTTTACCAGCGACCAGCGGTCTTTCCCCTTCTGAAGTTTTGATATGAGGACACCCCACTTTTTATCATGTTCTATATCCGGCATACCCACTATGTCTGATATGGACTCTATGCCCAACTGTTTCTCCTCACAGAATCTCTTTTTACAGGCACCACACCGCCACACATCTACGGAACCTATTGTCCGCTCGTTGATGTTTATGTTTATTACTCCAAAGTACACCGGCTGATGCACGCAAGGCTCTGTATCCATGCCCTTTACACTACAGTGAGACTTATTTAGTCCTTGCACTGTCATATGACTCTTCTAGTACTGCCCCAATATTATCAACTGTCTTGTTGCGTGCAAAAGGTACGTTCAACCTCTCACACTTTCTTCTATACATGTTCACTGCGGTAAATCTAGGATGCATTGCCTCGTATTCTGACTCGCCGTACTCTATGAATCCGCCCAGCGCAATCAGAGACTCTGCCGCATCCTGAGCTTCACTATACGTTACATTCAGCTCCCTTGATATTTTATGCGCATCCATTCTGCCGTACACATTAACCCAGAGATATGCCTTGGCCTGTATGCTGCTCAAGCCTACCTCGTGCATGAGATCCCTCTCCAGATCCTTAATCTTGTTATCTCTTATCATCGACATGCTTTACGAGTATCTTTTTTGCAAATTTATATGAGAGCATCATGGTTGCAAAATGAACCGCTGCCGCCACAACGGCCGGTATAATCATCTCTCCTGTGATGTACCATAGTATCAGAAATGTAGACACGGATGGAACAGTTATTATGGCACCTAGTATGGAGCCCCGCACAAATATGTCTTTAGTGGATAACTTTTCCATGTCATCACGGTATACGACACTGTAATAAAAACTACCCCGGCATCTAGTTTCGCTCATAGTCATATATGGTCTGGGCGGTCTCTGCCCCATCCTCAACAACTATCGTGTATGTACCGGATATCTTTATGGTCCATGGTGATGTTGCCTTGCCACCATCAGTTGTGTATGCCCTGATCGGTTCCTCTATGAGGATGTCGCCGTTCAGTATGCTAATGTATACGTACATGCCGCTTGCACCACTCACCACGATGTCCGCACTTTGACCTGTACTCTCAACGGATACGGAGAGATTGTTCTGCTGTACATCATTTACGGCAACCGTAACTATGTCTGATGTTGAGCCACTGGACATCTTTATGGACCAGTCTCCGTTTATGGCATTTTGTGGTATCCGAATGTGCCTCTCTGCTACCCGACCGGTCCTGTCCGAGAAGGTGTCTATGGTATGTACTATGCTACCATCAGGGTCTAGAAGCGTGATTCTGATTATGGAGTCGGGCGTTGCCGTACCAAGTAACTGTACCTGCTCACCGGGCGAGTATATGTCCCTTGTGGTGTCTATCTTTACTACGGATGCGCTCATGGATAGGCCTACTCCGAATCTGTAACTTGACTGGGCAGTGCCTTTCTGCGCTATTGCCGTGTATACGCCGGTGGTAAAGTTTTGTATATCCATCTCGTATATGGCCCTGCCGTTGCTTTGCAGCTCTATGGAATCCCTATATACGATGGAATCGGTGGGGCTCGCCACCAAAAATGTAATAACCTCGTTGGGCACATTCTCTACTGTAACCTTAGGTCTGTCCGAGTGAAGATAATTGGGCTGATCAAATATTAGCCAGATGGGCTCCTCAACCTCGCTACCTAGACCAGCATATGTGATATGGCGTTCTGACCCCTGTGTGAGTATCAGCATGTATGTCCCTAACAGCGAGTTGTTCTGTGTGGGGTACTCCCACTCCACACTGCCATCCGAACCAACCTGTATGGTATCTATTATAACTTCATTGCCGTTGGGGTCTTGCAGTATCAGTGTTAAATCGGTGTTGGGCATAGCCTCACCCTCAAACTTCAACACTTGGCCAGGTTCAAAGGCTGAGCGCATGGCTTTTACTGCAATATTCGTGCCGGGCTCAACAGTCCATGTACTGCTGACGGCACTAACTCCATCACTTATGTTTATTGTGTATTCACCAAAGTCAGAGTTGAGCGGTATTACCATGCTGTCGCTTAGACTCCACAGGCCCTCCTGGTTCACTTTTATGGGAATGCTGCTTATCATATCCTGTTCTGGATTAATTAGCGTGGCTACGATAACCGAGTTCAGCCGGCCGGTCCCTGATATGTCTAAAAAATCTCCAAGACTGAATGTCTCGCTAATGGATGTTATGGCTAGTGTGGCATCCGCATGCAGGTCCGGTGCCACATCCAATCTCAAACTCAGCGGATGTGATTCGTTGCCCCTACCATCAACTATTACAAACTCGATTCTGTCTTCTAGGTTTTCTGGCAGTGTTAGTGTTGTGACAAAGCCACCATCTGAGTCTGTCATGAACGAGTCGACACTGGAATCCTGGATGAGCAACTCTAGACTGTGATTGGGCGCAAAGCCTGTACCCACTACCCGTATGGTGGCGCCAACCGTGGGCTTTGTTGGTACGGTGTGAAATGAAGACTCGGGGAGTATTCCAATAACATTTACCACTATTTCATCTCCCACCACTTCTCCCACTTCCTCCTGAAGTATCCAGCCCTGCTCAAGTATGTCATCCCCACTGGCCATAAGCCAAGCTATGTTCGCATCTTCGCCTTGAAACTTTAGTCCAACCTTTACTGACTGGCCCTGCTCTAGTATGCCATTGACCATTTGAAGAGTCTGCTCATCAGACACGACATCCCAGCCCGATACTACTGCATGTGACTGTATTGTGTGGTCGGTTGTAAACCATACTGCAATCCGGTCTATGTCTGCATCATATACATTTGTAAACTCTGTCAGTATACTGTTGCCTAGAATCGATACATCAGTCTGGGCATGGGCACCGGCCCCAACAAAGACTAAGAACCCCAACACAACTACGCCCAATATCATGTATGGTGTATACAGACAGTCATCAATAAGAGTTATTCTCGCCCGCATACCGGCTCAAAAACCCGTGGCAGACCTCCCATCCACTCCAAGGAAAGACTGACCTCTGGATGTTGACCGACAACGAGACATACCGCCAAACTGAATCTGATATGAGTACACCTTGGAGTCACGAGCCCACCCCAGACCATAGTACATTGGTCAGACACATGCAGACTATCCCGCCCGACTGGCTAAATATGATACTGGCAGAGACTGCACACCGCTGTCTGGCTGAGGCCGGAGAGGCAACCGCTTCTTTGGGAGTTGACAGCAGTGGTGTGGAAACTAGGAGGTTGAGCGGCCCAGCATCAGGATTTTGTCCAGATATGCCAAAAGATATACTTGCAGTACCGTATGGCAGCCATTTTGGGCCTACAGATAGTGCTGTCTGCGGTGGGAACCCCAGGCTATGTCAACGACACTGTTATACTACCTTATAATATCAGGCATCACGAATTCCATCTGAAGGGCAGGCGGGTTAACACTGATCGTGTACATAATTCAGACCAAAACTGCCAAGGGAATGATACCCAACAGCAAGCAGAGGAAGGATACCATCAATCGTTCCAAGCCCAACAGAAGAAAGGCGGCCACGCTGTTCAACCCAAATAAATATACTCTAAGCGATACAATAGAAGGAATATTTGGAGCCGAAGAGACCCGAGGACACCAAGTATACTACAGGTTCGTCGGTGACGACAACAGAAAGCGGTTCGCCAAGAGGAGGGCCATATTTTGGAACAGCAGGGTGCTCAACCGGTTCCGGTGGGCCAATCGCCTAAGCATATCGATAACCTCGTATGGAGCCCCACCGGAGGCGGTGTACGCCATAGCACTACCCATCAACATACTGCCAGTGGTACTTGTGCACAAGTTCCTGCTAAAAGCTTGGCACTATGTACAGAAAGTGAAAAAGTGCCAATTGACACCTAGGTGCTAGGAGTGGAAAAATCCT
>VXON01000122.1:0-1271 GCA_009840065.1 Cenarchaeum sp. SB0662_bin_33
AAAAAACATTGACTCCAACAACAACGCCGTTGAGCGAATCAATAGGGGATTTGTGACCATATAGTGGTGGGAACAGATCCGAAGAAGAGATGCACATCATACGCTAGGATGCGGAACGAGAGTTTCTTGACGTACGGCCGGTCTGATGGATATGCCAGATGGCCAGCCCACATAATCATACCAATAGGTAAGTCGGCGCATGGGTTTTTGGTGTGTGCCTGAACTACATGTCCTACTTTTTACACTATACTGCCCCTACCAAGCACGCAACTTCAAAAAGCAAAACACTTTCACTTTTTTACTTTCTGGACACTGCCCGACCAAGTACGAAAAACCCTTTGTACTTGCAGAGGAATCAAATCTAGTATGTGGTACCGGAACCTTTTAGCAGCATGCTTTCACACTCCTTGCATATCTGCTCGTCTATACCAGACTCCATATGATGGTGTATGTCACATATAAGCAGACTTGTTTTAACATAGTTACAAAGACCTATGAATTTTGAGAGGCTGGATGGCGTATAGGCTCTCTCGGAGGCTAGGTCGTTACTGAGATCCTCGATCATCTCTGCAACTTTTTTGTTCTGGAGGAGTTTTTCAATGAGAGCGGGATCTCCCCGGGTACCGCGAACATAGTTACTAATGGCTGCCTGTGTCACACCTAGCATCTTTGATATTGTGTCTTCGGGTATCCCATAGTTGGCAGTCAGTTTCTTTGCTAGGATTGCTCTTATTGCTGGTATTAGTGTCTTTGATTCTATCTCGGCCGGTAGTAGCACGCATTGACTACTTTAATCAACAATTTATTCTTTACCTGTTTTGTATAAGTTCTTTAAAAATGTATTAGATCAACCTAATGAATGAACGCTTGGCAATCTCTAATGACTTAGCTAGGTCGTGCCTATCTGCCAGAAAAAACCATCTTTTATGCACAAATATTGCACTTGGTTGACCATATACGATTTTTCAAACCACCTAAAGTCTACTCAAAAATAAAAATGTATCACACCAACTCGGTCGTGGTCCCATAACTCACTATCGTAACTGTTCTTTAATCCTGAGCAGTTCTTCATCGTTCTTCAGCGAGCGGTCCATCTTACTGTTGATGGACTCAATCGCACTACACATACTTTTCTGAGTCTGTAGCATCTCCCCCTGCGTATGTTCAATATCACCAAGTTTCTCGTCCATATTACCCAACTTGTTGTCAATCTTGTCCAACTTGTTGTCAATCTTGTCCAACTTGTTATCCATATTACCCAACTTGTTGTC
>VXON01000122.1:1371-9132 GCA_009840065.1 Cenarchaeum sp. SB0662_bin_33
TCTTGTCCAACTTGTTATCCATATTACCCAACTTGTTGTCAATCTTGTCCAACTTGTTATCCATATTACCCAACTTGTTGTCAATCTTGTCCAACTTATGATCAACTCTGACCAATGTTTTTGACACACCGTGCAGTACTATTGTTCCTACTCGTATAGCAGTCAACATCTCAATGTTTGTATCTTCATACAATATCTCGAATTCCTCCATGCCAGTTACGGGGGAGTATTCTGTTTTCATATTTGTTATTGTGGCCGGCTCGGAGTTTGTGTGAATCTGATTGAACATATCCTGTATGGTGGCCTCCTCGGCTTCGCACACCACAAGAACGGAACCATCCTTCATGTTTTGTACTGTGCCGCTCACACCAAGGTTATCTGCCACAGTCTTGATCTTGACCCGCAATCCCACACCCTGCACCGTACCATGTATTCTAATAGTTGCCTTTTTCATGCTATTATAAGTGCCTTGTTTATATAAAAAGTCATCGTATCAACTATATATTGGCGAGACAGAAAGGTATAATAGATTCCTCCCGACAGCAATCCTGCTGCTCGGATACGTATAATAAAAGTCTGTCTTCAAATAACTTTGAAATTTATCCAAATAACTGGGATCGTATATTTTGACATATGGTACTTGGTCAGGTCAACACGGTATACGTACGTAAAAGGTAGTATTTTGCCTAGAGAAACCGGCATGACCTGGCCAAGTATGACATATGGATAACTGAAGAGCGCCCGTTTGGCAGAGAACTGCTTGTCAAACGATGATTGTGCCTAAAATTATTATTCCAGATCATATACCAGTCTTGGTTTGAGTCGGAGTGGGGTGTTGCGGCCGGTCGCACAGCGTGTTGGGCATCACAAGTTGCGTATAGGTGAGGCTCTTGCCTACCAAATTCTATACATCGTGTACACGGCACTCAACGCCTTTGTGCCCAGCCGGCCCGCAAACTCGTTGATGTAGCGGTGCAGGTGCTTGTGTTCGATGCGGTGGAATGTTCCGTTGTATCCGCGCCTCACCCGGGCCCAGAAAGATTCCAGCCCACTGATGTACACCTCTCCCTGGATGTACTCTCCGTCACCGTGGCATACGGTGTGATGGTTCTTCAGGTCATTATAAGCCCGGTTCTCATCGGTGAATTTCTTATATTCGGGATCCACTAGCCTCTATAAGCGCCACGAGGCGGGCAGTGGTGGGCTCCGGCACTAGGATAGCCCTGATGGTGTCGGTCTCCCTGTCTCTGATACCCACGAAAGTGGTCTTCTTCTTCTTGCACTTGTTCTTTTCGCGTCCACCAAGATGTACCTCAGTAGGCCAGATAACGGGTCAGGCCCCGCAATGGTACGCCACGACTCTGATATTGTACAGCAGGAGCCATGCAGAGATCTGCTTTATGCCCAGATCTCGACCCAGCTGTACGTTGGATATCTCCGTGGGGCGCGTGGCGAGCAGATATATGGCCACGGCCCATTTCTGGCAGCTTATTTTGGAGTGCTCCGTTACGGTGCCTATTTTGACGCTAAAGTATCTCTTGCACTCGCAACAAAAGTAAGGCATCTCGAGGTGTTTGGCAATACATGTAACCACACCTAGGACATCTGCGGCCATACATTATCCTCAAACCAATCCCTGACCGTATCTTCATCAAGAAACATTTCGAACAGCTCTTCCAGAAAGCGTTTTGCTTTTTGAATAGCCAATGATTGCTATTCAATACCAAAAAATCATTTAAAACGCCCATGATTGGTAATAGGAACCATTAATTTTTCATTTAGCACACGAGTCATCGTTTTTACGCACGATCAACTTCAAAAAGCAAAACACTCTCCTTGATGACACTGATCAGTTGCTCTTCGGTGACGTTGTGCATGAACTCATCGCTCTTGGGTAACCGTTGTGTATTGTATATTACATATGCACCTGATACGTAGCTTGCTGAATGGTAATTGTAGTGATTTCAAGCAGTAATACTATGTAATGGTAAAATCAGTATTTAACTACAGTTACAGGGATAATTCCCAATAACTTTTCTACGTAAACATTCCATCATCATTCTCTTTATATATGATTAAGTTGTGTCTATTTTCTAAATGAAAATTTGTTTTTTATGTGTGAATGCTGATCGGTCACTCTATGATTAATAAAAGGGTCATATCATACATAATGCAAGCCGGCCATAGCGTCAGGGCGCGACCCAATCCCATTCCGAACTTGGAAGTCAAACCTGATGTCGCTGTTGTGTTACTAAGGTGCGAGAGCTCTTGGGAAGCAGCAGTGCTGGCATTGTTTATTAATAGATACTGAGTATGGGTATTGTGCCTGTAGATCCTGTGTGTGGTATTGAGTTGGACAAGGAGCTGGCCCTAGAGCATGTGCACAAGGGAAAGACGTACTACTTTTGCTGTAACGGCTGTAGGCTGATATTCATAAAACCACGTCGATGGCGGTAGCCTAAACCGGAAATGCACCACACATTCTGCAGAATCTTGACTCTCCAACCGTAAATTTACAGTATGGGCATGTATGAGAATCCGATTCGCCGGCCGGTGGCGCTCCGAACCTGTTTCTATACTGCTCATAATAAAATAGAGACTCTTTGGTACGAATTTGGATTCCGTCCTCCCTTAGTATCCGGGATATTTTTGTCTCAAACTGAAAATCCGAGATGAGTGACTCCAATAGGTCTGTCAGCCCCACTGTCCCCGCACCGTCTTGCATGGGGGCCTTCTCCCGCCATAATATGCTTGGCGGCAGTAGCCCCTTGAATGTACGGCGCAGTATCATCTTGCCCATCACGTTCCCCTTATGGAGCCCCACCATCTCTTTGGCCTCTATGCGTGATGCAACATCCGTTACAGCGCCATCTAAAAAGGGTGACTCGACCCGTACTCCCATGAACCTTCCAATTTTATGTGACGTGAAATGCATTATACTTCGGAGTCGCCGAATCTCATCTGCCAACCTTTGCGTCCTTAACAAAAAGTTATATCCTGCAAAAATCTCATCTGCCCCATCCCCGGTTATTATGCCCTCAATCTTGCATCGCTTGGCCTCTTTTATGGCAAAGTACATGACCAAACTATTACGAATCTCTATATCGTTAAAGTTGCCCAATATGTTGATGGTCTGCCTGGCGCCCTCTAGAATCTCTGTCAGTGTAGGCGTCATTAGATGTAGTTGCATATTCAGATCACGTGACACCATCTGGGCATACGTCAAATCCGTAGACACAAACTCTTCTGCAATCACTGATATTGCCTGCATCCGCCTGTTTCGTGTCATGTATGCGATTATGGTGCTGTCTAGTCCGCCAGACAGAGATATTGTATCGGCCTCTGTGTCAAGGCAGGCTTGTTGTATGGCATTATATAGTTCTTGCATACATTCCATATACAAAAAATCCTAAAAAAACATGTCAACAGCATTCATAATATACCAATATAATTTAGATATACTATGACACATCGCGTAGCTGCACTGGACAGTGATATCTGCCAACCACGAAAATGTGGTCTGGAATGCATAAAGTACTGCCCTGTAAACAAGAGTGGCGTCGACTGCATAGTACTAAACGAGGGTGAAAAGAAAGCTCAGATTGACGAAGATCTGTGTAATGGATGTGGAATCTGCGTCAAGGTCTGCCCCTTTGATGCCATCACCATCGTAAATCTGGCATCAGAACTAAAGACGGACAAAATACATCAGTACGGCCAGAACTCGTTTCGACTGTACAGACTCCCCGTACCCCGTAGGGGGGAGGTGGTAGGATTGCTGGGGCGCAACGGTATGGGAAAGAGTACGGTAGTCAATATCCTTTCGGGTGTGCTGGTGCCAAACCTAGGAAATTATGATGATGCGCCAGGCTGGGATGATATACTCAGACGTTTTGCAGGAACCGAGATGAAACAACATTTTGAGAGCATCCGGGATAAAAGTATCGTATCGTCCATAAAACCACAGCAGGTGCACCGGGTGGCATCCGCGTTTGATGGTACGGGCAAAGACCTAATTGAACGGTTTGATCAGAGGGGCGTGGCCAGATACATGATACGGGAGTTGGACTTGGCCAACGCGATAAATCAACCCCTTGATGAGCTCAGTGGTGGCGAGCTACAGAGAATATCCATAGCGGTAGCGGCCTCTAAAAAGGCCGACTTTTACTTCTTTGACGAACCCTCCTCATACAATGACATATTTCAAAGAACTGGGGTTGCCCGGGTAATTCAGAGTCTAGCCGATGCCGGCAGCAGCGTGATGGTGGTGGAGCATGATCTGACATTGTTGGACTTTTTGAGTGATTATATCGAGGTGTTGTATGGCGAGCCGGCCGCATATGGAATTGTGTCCAGTGTTTTATCCACAAAGGTTGGCATAAACGTTTTTTTGGACGGATACCTACCACAGGAGAATGTCAGGTTTCGAGAGAAGAAGTTTACATTTGTAGCCTCATCCAGCAGTGATGACTTTACCAACTCTCCGCCAATGGTGGAGTACACGAATATTACAAAAAAGTACAAGTCATTCACACTTTCAGTACACGCCGGAATTGTACGCAAGGGTGAGATTCTGGGCATAATGGGAGCCAATGCCTTGGGCAAGACCACACTGATGAAGATATTGGCAGGCGTTGAGCAGTCTGACACCGGTACGGTTATAGGGGATATCAAACTCTCTTACAAACCCCAGTATCTACAGGCAGACACTGACATGGATGTATCGGAGCTGCTGAGTCGGACCATGGACGGCAGCATAGAGGGCAGTGATGAGGAAGAACGTATCGTATATCCGCTAAGGATAACCAAACTGTATACAAAAAAGATAAGCAGCCTATCCGGGGGGGAACTGCAAAAGGTGGCCGTAGCCGCCTCCCTGCTGCGAAAGGCAGACCTGTACTGTCTGGATGAACCATCTGCATTTTTAGATGTTGAGGATAGAATAGCAATAGCCAAGTTTATTCAAAAGTTTGTCCGTTCATTTGGCAAGTCTGCAGTTATCATTGATCATGACCTGCAACTCATGGATTTGGTCTCTGATAGAATAGTAATATTTGAAGGAGAGTCCGGAAGGTCGGGCATGGCGCATCCCCCCGCAACCAAGGCCGATGCAATGAACAGATTTCTGGAGACTCTGGATATATCCTTTCGACGAGATGAAAAGAGTATGCGGCCCCGGGTAAATAAGGCCAACAGCAGGTTAGACAAAAAACAGAAAGCTAGTGGTACATTCTACATATCTCATTGACCCGATTTTTAAAACGCCTCCTGGCTGACACATTAAACGAGGATGAGCTTACTGCCTTGGTGTCGGCGTTTGATCAGATTGGTGACATTGTAATCATCCGCATACCATCATCATTGTATCACAGAAGGCTGGATATTGGACTAGTACTACTCAATGAGATAAAGATAGTAAATAGTGTGTTCTGCCAGATAACTGATGTTGGCGGTGAGTATCGCACCCGAAGTTTGGAGTTGGTGGCCGGCCGTGGAGGTACAAAAACCGCATACAGGGAGAATGGGTGCACGTTTCAGGTGGATGTGGAGAGGGCCTTTTTTACGCCGCGTTTGGCAACAGAGAGGGCAAGAATATCAAAGATGGTTCAACCAAAAGAAAAGATATTGAACATGTTTGGGGGTGTGGGCATGTATACTATACAGATGGCCAAGGAGTGCTACTGTACAGTATACAATGTGGATATCAACCCTTATGCCACTACCTTATGCATACGTAACACACAACTGAACCACCTGAAGGGAAGCGTCATATCCGTTACGGATGATGCGAGTGTAATATGCCAAAGAATGCAGAATACCTTTGATAGGGTTGTAATGCCACTCCCGGAGAGGACAGATGAGTTTCTAGACGATGCCATATCTGCAGTTAGGGATGCAGGTATTATACACTACTACTCGCATGTGCACGCAGACCGCAGGCAAGATGCAATACCTGCCATAAGAGAGCACTTTGATGACATAGCACCTGTCCCACATATTGTACTTGGCAGCCGACTGGTCCGGGCGGTTGGTCCTAGATACTATCAAGCTGTAATTGATGCCAAAATTCACAAAGTCAGGTGTCCGTGATTGATGCAGGGGAGTGACGCGTGGTGGCCATGGAGTATCCTATCCATGCTATTACCGCTAACAGCGCACCTACAATCATGAGCATGGAGAGCTGCATCACTATGGGACTCCACTCCGAGAGCATCAACAGATATGCGTATATGAAAAAGCCGCCTATGCAGAGTATGAATATCATTACACCTCCGGCCTTTCGTCTATCCATTGAACTATAACTGTAGGCACCCAATTTATTATTTCGAGCCAAATTCAATTGCCATAAGAAAGGCATCCTCGCCATCCCTATAGTATGAATTTAGTTGCTGCTTTATGATAAAGCCCAGCTCCTCATACAGCCTCACAGCTCCATTGTTGCTACACCGCACCTCAAGATACATCTCTACGCACTGTCTGCTCTGTATGCCCTTGATGGCCTCCTCGACTAGTATGCGGCCTATGCCCTTCCTGCGGCAATCTGGAAGTACGGCGACCGAGACCATGTGCCCTTTTTTGACAAATCCCAGCCGCCGAAAAGATGAAAAACCATACTCGGTCTTGCACATTATATAGCCAACATATCTGTCACCCTCTAGGGCCACTATGAATGCCTCGGGTATCTCCGCCAAGAGACTCTCGTAAAAGTAGTCCGAATAATGTTCCGGCAACGTCTTTAGGTTTATCTCCATTATGGGTATCAGATCTGATGACTGTGCACGCCTGTATGTACGCCCATTACTACCCCGTAATATGGACTGCATTACAAATTACACGCACTATGATTTAATTAAATGGTTGCTAAATATTTCGCCGCGGAGCATCAAAGGGTATATGCTTGCTATGTGTAATCAGGCTATATGAGCGAAGAAATATACTACAGGCATCAGAGCATTTTGCATCATCGTGACTCATTCCTAGACCGCCCTTGGTGGTGAGAATTGACCGTATCAGTGGTAAAATGGCCGCCCTGCCGCCGTATGCTCCCCTCTTATCTATGACCCAGAACATCTCTGTGGCGGCATCATCTAGTATCTCTTCTCTGATTCGTTTGCCCTCCGGCGTGTAGTGGCCAACGATGGTGAGCCTACCACTGGCAAGCGCATCCACCGTGCGGGCAAAACGGTGGCACAATTTACAAGTATCATCATACAACATTATGGGCAGATTCATAACGTACATATCGTTTGTATCGGTTAAAAATTTTGTCGTGCTGTACCGGACCTGTAGCGTCCGGAAATCATGTCGCTTAGCTGAAGCTAAGCTTACACCACAAGAACACATTAAACTATACGGCTCACCAAGAGAAATGAAGCCAAAACTAACTGACAAGTCCATACGATATGCTATTCGGCAGTTGGAGAAGGGTCGGGGTACCAAGGTGGTAGCTGAGGAGCTTTGTGTAACTCAGAGGCACATACAGCGTCTGTGGGCCGAGTACTGTAAAACCGGCACGATTCATGTTCAAGGACATGCAGGACGACCCGCCAGCCCGCCACCATCTGAACAAGAGATAACAACAGTACTGGCTGTTCACAGCAAAAATCCCGAGGGCGTGGTGCGTACTGCAAAAAGACTGCGCAAGGAGGGACATAATATAAGCCGTAACCGTACATATCATATAATGAAGTCCAAAGGTATGGTGGCAGATTCAACTATAAAGAATAGGCAACGCAAGTGGGTTAGGTACGAACGTATCTA
>VXON01000127.1:0-1071 GCA_009840065.1 Cenarchaeum sp. SB0662_bin_33
TCCAGATGGGAAGTTGTTTTTTATGCGCAAATATTGTGTTTTGCTGACCAAGTACCTTTTTACGGATGGATATCACACTAGGCTAACCAAGTACAATTTTTTGAATAATTAATTTTTATTTACCTTGTAGATTTTATGCGGTCTGTTGAAAATTCCTACTTCCAATATACCAGGTACTTGTCTAAGACCAGCGGCTAAATCTAGTGGATTTTGTATAACTCCAAAGTCACAGTCTAGCATAATGTTGCCATTTTCAGTAAATATGGGGTAGCCGCGCTCTTGTTTACGAACTTGTGGTATACCGTTTTTCTCTCTTATATGTTTTATTACAAAATTTCGGGCGGCTGGTTGTACCTCTATTGGTATGGGCATAGATATTTTTTTTGCAAATTTTGTCTCATCAGCAATAATTATAATTAATTTTGCCATACTTGCAAGTATATTTTCTTTAAGCAAAGCGCCACCCCCCCCTTTGACTAAATAATTATCTTCATCTATTTGATCTGCCCCATCAAAGACAATGTCTATCTTAGACACTTCGCCAGGTTCCACCAATCTTATTCCTACTTCTTCTGCAACTAGTCTGATCTGTAATGATGTGGGGACCCCTTCTATGGTTAAACCTTCTTTTGATATTTTTTTTCCGATACTTCTTACCAATGTCGTAGCTGCCCTACCACTTCCCAATCCTAACACCATTCCGTCTTGAACATGTTTTAAGGCATCAGCAACAGCTGTGTCTATGGATTTGTTTTCAGACATTATTCCCTCTCGGCGCGTACAAGTTTGTCCAGAACTTCTTTGACATTCTTTTTAATTTTTTCTAACTCTTCCTCATCTATATCATCATCAATTATGGGCTCACTGCTCTTGGATGGTTCTACTGTACTTACTGTCCCCATAGGAGAATTTTTAATAGATTTTTTATTTGATTCTGCCTCAGGATCTGTTTTAGATATTATATCTACTTTCAATTCATTTTTTGCCTTGGACGTATCTACTTCCGGTTTTATATTCGCCCCTGCCGGCCGCTCCTGTGTCACGGCAACAGGTGCATCCACCCCAACCTCT
>VXON01000127.1:1171-9036 GCA_009840065.1 Cenarchaeum sp. SB0662_bin_33
CGGCCGCTCCTGTGTCACGGCAACAGGTGCATCCACCCCAACCTCTGATTCTGGTACAACATCCGCCCCTGCCGGCCGCTCCTGTGTCACGGCAACAGGTGCATCCACCCCAACCTCTGATTCTGGTGCAACATCCGCCCCTGCCGGCCGCTCCTGTGTCACGGCAACAGGTGCATCCACCCCAACCTCTGATTCTGGTGCAGCATCTGGGCTGACTAGTTTCTTATCCTGCTCTACACTACTGGGAACACCGGCTTTTTGTTTAACACTACTTGTCCTTTTCTTTTGTTTATTCTGTTCTGTAATTTGAATATCTGACGATTCTTTATCTGAGTTTGATTTTAAATGTTTTAATCTATCACTATATATTGGCAACAACACATCCCGCTCGATCGCATAACTGGAGTCACTCTTTAATTTTTCAATACTTAATTCAAGTATGGATGCCTCTGACTTTTTGCCGGATTTACTACGTCTTATCAGCGCAGCGGTCATTACGCCAGCTACTGCGCAGAGAATTAGAACCGCTTCTTGCATCTAGGTGTACCATTTAATCCAGGAATATTTTCTTATTTTCGGATCAGGATGACCACAACTGGCACAACGGCGATGCCTCTTATGGAACGCATTTCTTCCACACCTTCGGCATCTAATATGGGTTGGCTTTCGGGTTAGCTTTCCCATGGAGGCCGTGCCCTTTACCATGATTTTTCACCTAGCTTGAAGGTGGTGGCGATATCATTATTACATTATCGCCCCGAACTACTATCTTTCCCAGATTGTTTGATCCACCATCAGCATTTACTTCTTCGGAGCTATCTAGCATGAGGTTCATGTGCTGATCAAAACCAAGTAGCGTTCCTCTAATGGTCTTGTTGCCCTTCAGCTTGATCAAGACAACTTCGTTTATACTCTCATCCAACACCTTTACAGCCATATCAACAGACATTGTTTATCAGCACTTATCTACACTATATAAAAATTTCAGAATTTTCACATTCAAATTTGATTATAATGTTTTCTGCATCACCTTGCAACTATGCTCCTTATGACTCTACCCTAATCTGACTCTTGCGCAGCCCGTATCTCTCACTTTGTTGTGTTATTCTTAAAACCACGAATCTGTCTCTGAAACTCTTGCTGAATATTTTGTGTTATTTCATCTAGCATCTCCCTTCCGGCATCTGCTGTTGCATGGCGAGGATCCCCCCAGACTCCGTTTCCTGTAGCCCTTGGAAATGACTCTGTAGAAATCTTTTTGATGTCTGCTATCTCCTCATCGGTCATATTACTAGTATCAAGTCCCTTCTGGGCCTTGCTCATTGTAACATTATCTGAGACTGCTAACATTAGAGATGTTTCCATGAATCCTGCATGGTCAAAACGCCTCCCTGTAAACTCCCAATATGAAAAGACGCGCACAATGGGCTTGTCACCCTGCATGTTTTTGGCAAACATCTCTAGTGCTTTCTTGTTTCCATAATGACCATTGATTACAAATACGTATTTTATTCCGTTTGAGTACAGCGAGCTGCATACATCCTCTAACACCAAACTCAGTGTTGATGCCCTGATGCTGATGTTAAAGAAGGGGGCATGTTCAAAGGAGACACCTGTAGTAATGGTGGGCATCACTAGAAAACCATGAGGTGAACCTACCATCTCGGCTACTGCTGTTACTAAATCTGAGTCTGTGGATACCGGAAGATGTGGCCCATGCTGCTCTATGGATCCAACCGGAACTATGGCATAGGAAGACCCTGCCTGCTGTCTTAAGACGGGATCAGTACGAGTGTCTATTCTCAAGTCTTTCTATTCCTTTTTTATGTGCACTTTTCTCCAATGGACTTCTAGACTGTTGTTTAGGTGTAATTTTACAGCATTTGTTAATGTTTGAGCTTCTAATCTCTGTCCCCTTGCCTTTATAGAGTCCAGAGTATCGGTTGGGTCTACATGGAATGACTCTTGTAGTATGATGGGTCCCTGATCTAGATTCTCCGTAACATAATGTGAGGTGACCCCGACTATCTTGGTACCCCTCTCAAAGGCCTGCTGGTACGCATATGCACCAGGGAACGCCGGCAACAGAGACGGGTGTATGTTAATTATGCGTCGAGGATACCTCCAGACAAGGTTGGGTGTAAGTATGCGCATGTATCTGGCCAGCACTATCAAGTCTACCTTATACTGCTTGCATAAGGCCAGTATCTGAGACTCGGCCTTACCTTGGTCTCTCTCTGGGATTACAAAAAAGGGTATGCCTGCCTTTTCAGCATGTGGTTGAAGTGTACTTTGGGTGCCTATCACTATGGCTATCTTGCCATGCAGGCCATCGGTCGCTGCAGCATCTAGTATTGCATCTAGACAATGCCTCTCTTTTGTCACCAGTACGGCTATGTTCTTTTGTGTACTGGAGGTGTGGTATATGTTAACATCCAACTCCTCCTCAGTGGCTATCTGATGCAGGTCCGCATCAAAAGAATCTATGTTCAAATTTTGAAACGATGCCTCAACGTACATGCCAAAGAGTCCCTGAACCACATTCTGGTTCATGTTCTCTATGTTACCCCCCCTAGTAAAAACAAAATTTGTGATGGTGGCAACTATTCCTTTACGATCTCTGCTTACCACGGTAATTCCAACCATCTCCCTATTCATGCCCTGTTTTGGATGCTGGCTTATTATTAATCATACATACAGTATTCTGAAAAAAGAATCGAACACCCATATCCGAGAACAAAAATACATAGATATTTTTACATCTAGCCCACACGTAAAAATGTGCACGACTTATGCACTTTAGTATATATTAATATACGATCTTTAAGACTGTGTTTCATTCTTTTTTGAATTACTATGCGGGAGGCGGGATTCGAACCCGCGAACTCCTTAAAGACAGGGTCCTAAGCCCTGCGCCTTTGACCGGGCTTGGCAACCCCCGCAAATAACCCACTACGTGGACAAATTTATCTATTGGTATGCGGCGGGCCGGTTTGTCAGTAATATATCGTACCAGAACTATTCAAATACCGGGCGGGGCCACGGATGCGCATATCACATCAAATCTCGTATCCAGATTCTGACCAGTATGAGCCCTTATTCTGTTTTGGTTTTGATTTTTTTGTAATGTGTTCGGCGCCCTGTTTAAATTTAATTTCTTTTAATTTGTTACGCCGCCGTGCCACTTTATATCTATTATTTTTATCAAATTTATCTCTTTTTGGTTATCTTGGAAACGTGACTGATCGGCATTGGCATGAATACACAAGGACAAATAGGTGTTTAGATGCAGCATTTGTGGTTTGGCATCCGGATTCAAACTGCAACCGGCCACCTTAGAGTAGATAGCATTTATGGGACATCAAAAATCATGGGTACGAACAAAAGGATTGGAGGCACAGTGCAAAACTAACAGACATACAGGACATATGGATTTCTATATATGTAATCAACAAGACAGATTAATCACAAATTGCTATACCGCGTGTAAAATAATCACCAATCATATTTTCAAAGGAACCTGAACACGTAAGATTTTTAATTATGACTTTGCAGGTATTGTTAAGCCCTTGTAGTATAGCCCGGTCTAGAATTCGGCCCTGTCACGGCTGAGACGCGTGTTCAAATCCCGCCAAGGGCGCCATACCAATCTTTTCTGCAATACTGTTGACCATATTCATATCTGCAGCTGCAATAAACGATAGGCGGGTATCATATCCCAAGTCCCCATCTAGAGATTTAAGATTCTCATCTAAGAGCAGGCCGCCTGATTCGTGTACCAACAGATAGCCTGCCGCTATATCCTGTATTCGTATCTTTTCTCTCAAGTCTATAAAAGCATCCATCAGACCCTCGGCGAAGATTGCCATCTCCAATGCATTGGCACCCATGTGTCGTATGTGGCCCTCACTCATAATCGGCTGCATCTTTTCTACAATATCCAAAGCTGCCCCTGAAATATTAATCCCTATTATGTCAGAGTTTAATTCTCCCCTGCTGGTACTCATGCGGCCCCCATCCACAAATGCCCCGCCGCCCTTTGATGCCCAGTACATCCTGTTATTATGCAAATCCATAACCACACCTGCAGACACACTACTCAATGTATACTCCTTGGCAAAGGCCAGTGAGGAGCAGTAAAAGGGAAAACCCCGGACTGCATTTGTAGTACCATCTATGGCATCCATTATAACATAGCCCTGCGGATTATCTGTTATCTGTACGCGTCCACACTCCTCTCCCAATACCACACACGGGAAATTTATACTTCGAAGATGGTCTAAAACGACCTCTTCGGCAACAATATCTATCTTTTTGCTTATATCCCCACCTGCCCCCACACCAAAACTCTCCTGGGCGCTCTTGGTGCCTGCTAGACTCCGCACACTCTTATATATGAGGGTGCTGGCATCCTGTAGAACCTTTAACTCGTTCATAGTATGCCTAAACAACAATGTAATTTAAACCGAAAAATATGTAGGCACTGATACAGGACTAGAAACTAGTCTCTATAAAGCCTGAACCACTAGTCGTTACGTATCTCTGAATGCAGGCAGGAGCCCTAATAATGAAACACGGTGTCGCCTATCTGCTTCTTCCAGTCGGCGCGTACGCCAGGCCTTCCATTTAGTTTTTCAATATAGTTAAAAGCCGAGAGGCCGGCAGCGGCGCCATCCCCACATGCGGCCACAATCTGCTTGTATGGTATGTCGGTTGCATCCCCTGCTGCAAATACTGCCGGATGTGATGTTCGTCCGCCGTTGCTAACTTTAATTTCACCCTTGGGGTTTAACTCTACCAAATGCTTGACAAAGCCCAGATTGATCTTGGAGCCCATCTCTATAAAAAGGCCATCTACCTTAATGGTCTTCTCCCCTCCTGCCTTGTCGGATAATGTAATCTGTTCTAGAGTCCCATTTCCGGTTATTGTCTTTATGCTAGAGTTGGGAATCAACTCTACATTCTCCTTTGTCTCCAATGATTTGATTAAATCCGGATCCCCACCCAGCCGTCCTCCCTTATATATGACATAGACATGGTTTGCCATCCTAGATAGTAGTATTCCTGATTCTAGTAGATAAGCACCAACCCCCACCGATGCAGTTATCCTGCCCTGATAGAAAGGGGCATCACACTTTGTACAGTAGTGGACTCCCTTATTCTGATATGTCGACTCGTTCTCAAGCCCCAGATTGTTGGGCACTTTGCCCGCAGCCACCACAAGAGCCCTAGCCCCATATTCTGTCCGTGTAGTCTTTATACTCAATCCACCATCTGTTTCATCCACACGTTCTACCGTATCATAGGTCATATCCCCACCAAACGACAGGTATTGATTCTCTAGAGTTCTTGCCAGCAGGGGGCCGCTAGACATTATGGTACCGGGATAGTTTTCAAGCTTTGGAATCAGATTCATCTGTCCTCCCAAATCCTTGGATATTACCATACAGGAGACCTTCTGCCTGGCTACGTACATTCCGGCAGATAGCCCGGCCGGGCCCGCTCCCACTATCACTATCTCATAATTACGCGGCATGAGATCAGTTTACTGATATAAGAGAGGTCATATTTGTAATTCCGTCCATGCCGTGAAGATCCTTATCGATGGCATCCTTGATCTTTTGCATATCCTCAGACTCAAGTATGACCAACACATCGCATATGCCATATACGGATTTTACCGACTTTACCACTGAAATTTTTTCCGCATTCTCAATGACATCCTGTTGACTCTTATATGACACATTGAGAAGAACGTACGCCTCGTTCATTATATGTGATAAATTACTCACCAATAAAAAGTTCTTGGTTTGGGGCTGTGTGTAATTATGCCTTGCCACATTGGCAGGTTTGACTAGTCTTGGCCGGCATCTTCCGTCCCGAGATTACCCATGTGCTCTCTGCCTGCGGGATTTTAGTGTACAGGCGAATGTGGCAGATACCGCCCATCCGTACTACGGCCCTCTAACGACTGCATTATACTGGAAAGCATAATCTTTTGTTGTCTGGTTAAAAGTCGATCTTATCACTCCATTATACCGACTCGTGTCCAGTCCCCATCATGGACGCTCCATACATCTAGAGGCACGCCCACCAAATCCCCGTTTGTGTCCATCCGCATAACTCCCAACGTACCTGAATATCTTTCGGCCACATAGGGTATGACCTCACTTAGCCGTTGGGGATCGGTACTCTGGGCGTACTGCATGGCAAGTCCCAGTATCCACGCAGACTCATATGCGGCCAGCATATCATGGGTGGCTACCTTGCCGGTATGCATCTCTAGCCTCTGGCGTACATCTTCCATCTGAACACCCATACCATTTAGCTGCAATGTGGTAAAACCGGTATTGGATGCCAGACTTTTTGATTTGCCATCTTGTATGATGCTGTGGTCCCGGGCCAGAAAGTCTGTCCCAAACCATCTTACGGTATTGGCCTGCGGATACTCGGACATCGCTTGCATAAAGTCGATATGAAAGAACGGCAACATTACTACCGCTACAGAGCCGGCCCCGTACCTTTCAGATAATAATGCTATACGCTGCTCAATCTGCGGAGCCAACTCACCCAGCTTCTGATCTCCCTGCTGTACAATGCCCTCATCAGCAATACCACCATCCTCTTCAAACGCACCTACAATGGTTTTTAGGTATTCGTTGTTCCATACATCGTCAACCCAGACCGGCAGTATCACCTGTATGTCATTATGCAACATGAGGTGGGCCAGCGAGGCTCCTAGGTATGCATCACTAGGGGCAGTTCTGAATATGTTGTCCTCCAGACTTAACGAGTCCAAGGTTGCACAACAACTGATTGCCACTATGTCATCATTATGTCTGCCCAACTCATTCAGCCTTGCCCCGTCCGGCGGGCCCAGATACAGTGATGCTCCTAACTGGTCCAACTCATCCACTATATCGGAAATATCCAGCCGAAGTGTATCCCGAATGGCCAGATCCATCTGCCAGTCCTCACCAATATCACTCAGATAACCATTAAAGTCATCTACGCCAATCTCTGTGGACTTTAACATGATGGAACCAAATTCGTTAAGCGTCTGACCCAATGGAAAGGGAGCTCCCACCACACCCGGATTAAACGAGTCCAGATGGCATTCTGCATTGGGACCTCCTGCATATGTTATGGTTGCAATTATTTGAACCTCCGAGTCTGCTGATACCTGCATGGGTATCATCAGGGAGCCGGGCTTGGAGAGTACAACAGGAGACGATCCCAGATTGATAGCATCTCCCTGCACCAGTTCCAATCTAATATCTCCCTCGCCAGAATATCCATCATGCTCGAAAATCTGGCCATTCTGTCTTATGGAATCCTTCTCTATTATGTGTTCAATAGTTCCACCCACAAATATCTCGATGGAGTACAAGAGTATGTCATCGGTACACCAAAAAACCATCTTGTGTATGGTGTTATAATCACCATGCATGGTATCATACATCGTATCAGTCCAGAGCAGAAGGGTTCGGACCTCCTGCGAATTTGGTACTGTCTGTGAAGGCAGGGCATCCGGTATGTTTAATGGCTCCTGTTGGGCCATGACTACGGGCGGTATCACACATAACAGTAACAGTATGGATGCGTACCACCACATATTTAGCGCTGAATTTATCTACAATTAAATATTTTTGGACATGGCATACACTGCCATAGATGTACATGACATGTCAATCTACTCTGGTGACTAGTACTATCACATTCTTTGATTCTACAAGACACTCAAAAATATACGGAACTCATATGCCTTCCATGTTTGTAGATGTGATCTCATAGTATACTATTACACAAGTATAGTGAAATTGATTAACGTTCATACAAATCTATACTTTAAATTCAAATAGAAG
>VXON01000188.1 GCA_009840065.1 Cenarchaeum sp. SB0662_bin_33
TATTCGTGACTAACGACCAGAATGTAGCGCGACATGATTTCCGGATAAAACACCATGTAATGACAGGCATTGTCATTATATAATATAAAAAAGAGTTAATTAATCTTCGGTAGGAGAGGTTGCAAGAATTCGGTCTATCTCAGCTACGGCCAACCCATCTCTTCCAATTGTCTCAAACTTTTGAAGTATAGCCTCAAACTTTGACTCTTCATGCACCTGTTCGGCTACAAACCATTCCAATATTTCAATTACAGAATATTCAGATAACTTGTACGCCAGTGACAATATATCGTTAATGGCTACAGTAACAGCCTGCTCATTGGCTAACGACATGGAGATAACATCTTCCAAGCTTGTAGGGTTTACATTTGGTTGTGATACAGCAGGAGTTATGGCGCGTACACCAATATTATTCATAAATTTTATGATTTTTAGCATGTGTTCTCGCTCCTCATCGGCTTGGGCATAGAAATAGGCAGCACCACCATCATAACCTGATATCTCACACCAGCCGGCAGCAGACAGATAGAACTGTGATGCTGTCATCTCAAGAGCTATTTGGTCATTAAGGGCAGTGGTCATCTCTTCGGATAATTTCATTATTGGGTAACTATAATCCGTGTAATAAAAAGCGTGTTACAAATTACAGATTAATGTTACATTGCGTGCAAAAAGCAATCTACAGTATGATCATTTACCATACCAACCGCCTGCATAAATGCATAACATATTGTGGGGCCAACAAAAGTAAATCCGTCCTGCTTCAATCTTTTACTCATTAATTGTGATGTATATGTGTATTGGGGAATTTCGTCTGTGTTCTTAAATAAATTTTTTATTGGTGGGCCAGTAATATCCCAGATGTATTTATCAAATGTACCATACTTATCCTGTATATCACAAAATTTAACTGCATTATTTACGGTGGATTTAACCTTGAGCCGGTTACGAATTATATGGGTGCTCTGCAGTATCGACTGAATTTTGTACTCATCATATTTTGATACAATTTGGGGATCAAATCCGGCAAATGCTTCCCGGTACCCTTCTCTTTTCTCAAGTATTGTGCGCCATGACAGACCGGCCTGGGCACCCTCCAATATTAAAAATTCATACAGTTTATTGTCATCATGCTGAGGCCTGCCCCACTCGGTATCATGATATGCAACCATGGCAGCGCCCACAGCCCAGGAACATCTCCGTCTAGTCATTCCAAAATGGCTGACTCTTAATCCACTGTACTAATTCTGCAAACAGCCTACTTTTTTGCACATTTACAACCGGAATCTCAAAGTTGGTGGAAGACTTTACAGTACGAGAAAATTCCGGGTATTTCGTAAATATTATTCTGTCCAAATATGCATCTTCCTCGGATGTGTCCTCTACAGCAGACTCTGTTTCGGTGGGAAAATATACAAATAACACTCCATCAGCCCAATATATTAATCCGGACTCAACGCTGGACATTACCGTAATTATATCATCCAACTCCATTGGTATTATATCACGAATATGCACTGTGTCATATTCCTGGTGTACAAAGTCTGGCAATACGAATTTTACTGTGTAAATATTATAATATATATGGTGATGCTAACCAGAAATAATGACCCCATCAGTACAGCTCTCGGATACCTCTGCATTTGTCATATTACTGATGAGTGATGGCATACACGTAAGTAAAAATTCCCAACGATACATGGATATGCTGGACCTCTCATGTGGGATTGATCTCCTCAAAGACTGCACCCGGGTATGGCCGCATCTGGGTGAAATTGTACTAAACAGAAAGAGCACAATACTACAGGAAGTTAAATTCATGATGCAGGATGGTGCAGAGCAGGTGATAATATTTGGTAGCGGCATGGATGCGCTCTCACTGGAGATAACCTCATTGAATAACACGGTACAGGTATACGAAGTTGATGCCCACCACATGAAACACAAGCAACAGTTACTAAACAAAGCAATGCAGAGTACGCATAATATAACATGTATAACTGCAGACTTGAATCAGCCATCAAGGGTCATATCAAAGATCGCAGATGCCGGGTGGGACAAAAACAGGCAGTCTGTACTTATATTTGAGGGGATATCATATTATTTAAAATCCGAAACCTTGTGGGAGATAATACGCCAGTCCTCAAGTTGTGCGGCAAATCATGTAATTGTTGAATATATGGTGCCCAGTGACATGATAGATGCGGAGCGCGCCCACATACCCGATGATGTCTTTGGAATAATACAGAACAGCCTCCCCGACAATTTAAGAATAAACAGGTTCGGGTATGATACTATTGTGCAAAATGTAAGAATTATGGGAGGTTCGGACATACGCCGACACACCATGTCCAGCATAGAGAAGAGGCGAACAGGAACCAACCGCATCTTTCCCACCGAGAGTAGTGGGTGGATAGAGGTGGCATGCTTCAAGACTGCGCCAGTAGAATTGTGAGTAGGGGTACGAATCAGACTTTTTATTATATATAACACACTAGGCTACAGCGACATGTCACCAAGTCATGGCAGATGTATAATCATATCTCCAAGGTGATGCAATAGATCATGTGGATTCTATTTTACCTACATACGGACAGTATACATCTTTATTTTTTAAAAGGTAGCGGGCCCGAAGGGATTCGAACCCCCGACCTAACGCTCCGCAAGCGTTCGCACTATCCATGCTATGCAACGAGCCCAATACATCTACCAGTTACCACATTAATTTGATTTCGGTTCGGTTCTGGTTACCATATGATATTCGACTCTAATAGAACTCGGTAAGGCCACACTTGCCACACGCTCGGCGATTTTTGTGCTCTGCCATAAATACGCCGCGACCACACCTAGAACATATCTTTTTGCTCCTAGCCGCCTTGCCTTCCTTTACCACATAATACTGGTACACCTTAGGGCTGTATCCCTTCTTGCCACTCATGCATCATCACCCTTCTGCTTATCCATCCTAGTAAACACTGCAGGATTGATGTGTTTCTTGGCCAGTGATTCATCATCATAGACATAGAATGTTCCCGTAACCGTGGTACGGCCCACCTGGTTTCTCAGAGATATTGGTATGACAAACTTGTCCTTCAGGCTGCACTCGGCAGTCACCATATCAATAGCCTGACTCTTTAGAAGTTTCCCGCCCAATCCGGCAAAATCACATGTCAGTTCACGACGGGACAGAAACTGGTTATCTATATCACTTGTTACCTGTATTATTGACATATCGGTTGCGTCGGGTATTTTTCATATAAACCTTGGGTTTCCTAATTCCGCCCGCAAGAACAAAGGATTTTTCAAAATGTCCAGAGTCATAAAACTCTGGTAGACATAACGATATTGGAGAGACGAATCCTTCGTCCCTGCGGGAGGAACCCTGCAACTGTAAAACTTAGGTCCAGAGGGATACCTCCGGACTGTAATCCCAAGCGAAGGAGTTGAACCTTCGACAACCCGGTTTCTGTTTGCCTGATATGCTGCTCTTTTGGCCAGCCTCAAGCCGGCAACTACAGCCGGAAGCTCTACCAGGCTGAGCTAGCTTGGGACATTCATGTATGGATTTCCTTGTTTTAAAAAACTATGCATATAGAGATAAATATGTCCCAACTAAAGCTGATACCATGAGCAAACCCGTAGATTTGGGCGCCCTTAAGGTAGGCTCCTACATACTTTTACCCGTGAGCGATCAGCCCACTGGTGAGCCCTGTAGAATATCCGAGTATGACACATCAAAGCCTGGAAAGCATGGTGCCGCAAAGGCCCGCATAGTGGGAGTGGGTGTCTTTGATGGGCAAAAGAGACCGCATGTGGGTCCTGTCAGCATGCAGGTACATGTACCACTCATAGACAAGAGGACTGGCCAGATAATATCCATCATAGGGGATACAATACAGATAATGGATTCAGAGACATTCGAGACCATAGACATAACATTGATAGAGGAGGAGCTGCAGGGTAAACTGACAAATGATCAAAACGTAGAATACTGGAAGGTCATGGATAGAACTAAAATAATGCGTATTAAAAACTAGTATGGGTACCGATGATAGTTGGAAAAGCCATCTGATTACACATGATGAGGATTATGAGTTATGAGGTATCCACATAATGAGGTTGGCGGCACTCTTTTCAGGAGGCAAAGACAGTACCTTTGCCATATACAAGGCGGTATGTGCGGGACACAGGGTCTGCTGTCTACTGTCTATAAGCCCAGCATCATCAGACAGTCATCTGCTGCATTATCATGGTATCGAATATGCCAACATACAGGCAGAATCCATGGGAATTCCGCACTACTCTGTACATTCTGATACTAATTATTTGGCAGAGGACCACACGCTAAACAGTCTGCTACAGTGGGCCATACAGAATTATAATGCAGAAGGTATACTGCACGGGGGCATCCGGAGCACATACCAGAAAGAACGGTTTGAGCGTGTTGCCAAATTAAATGACTTGGCAATTGTATCACCGGTATGGGAGAGTGGTCCGGCCATGCAATACATGTCAGATATAATACGGTGCGGTTTCAAATTTATCATACAGAGTGTCTCGGCCGGAGGTCTGGACGCATACTGGCTTGGGCGCCTGATTACGATGTCAGACATAAAATACCTATATAAACTTGGCAGGAAGCATGGCTTCTCCATGGACTTTGAAGGGGGCGAGGCGGAGACCTTTGTAGTGGACTGTCCGCTATTTGCCCGGCCAATCATGCTGTGTGGCGTGCATCGCTGGGATGGATATATAGGAAGGTTTGAAATATCAGAAGCCGTACTGATATAGTATGCTGGACAATCTCAGAAAGGACCTACGGGGAGCAATAGACAAGATAGTAAAGTCCAACAATGTAGACAAGGAGACCATAATCGCGCTCAAAAAAGATGTTCAGAGATCACTTATAATGTCGGATGTCGAGGCAGGCCTGGTTGTAAACGTTACAAGCAGACTCCAGCAGAGGGCACTGGACGAGACCCCGCCGCCAGGACTGTCTCGCAAGGATCATGTTGTAAAGATACTATATGAGGAGATCTCATCGCTGTTAGGTGATGAGTATACACTGGATGTTCCAAAGGATAAGACCATGCGCATACTACTACTGGGAATACAAGGGAGTGGCAAGACCACCACCTGTGCCAAGCTGGCAAAGATACTGCACGACAAGGACATCAGTGTGGGCGTAATAGGAGCGGACAACTACAGACCAGGGGCACTTGCCCAGCTAAAGACCATGTGTGACAAGTCAAAGACCGAGGTGTATGGGGATGGGGCAAATAAAAACGCCGACGACATCGTACAAAAGGGACTAGACCACTTTAAGGATGCGTGCAATGTCATACTAATAGATACGGCAGGCCGCCATAGACGGGAGGACGAGTTACTAGACGAGATGAAGAGTATCAGCAAGGTGGCGCGGCCTGACCTAGTCATACTTGTCATAGATGGAACGGTGGGCCAGCAGTGCTTTGCACAGTCCAAGACATTTCATGAGATGGTTCCGGTGGGCGGCATAATAGTGACAAAGCTGGATGGTTCGGGAAAGGGTGGCGGCGCGCTAGCGGCGGCGGCAGCCACCGGGGCGCGGATAATGTTCATCAGTAATGGCGAGAGGGTGGATGACTTGATACCCTTCTCACCTACACGCTTTGTTGGCAGAATGCTAGACATGGGGGACATACAGGCCATACTGGATTTAGCAAAGAGGCTGGAGGCGGTTACCGATGAAGGTCGGGCCAAGCGCATATACCGGGGCAGGATGTCACTGATAGACTTTCTAGATGAGATGGAGAATATGGCCGGTACCGGATCCCTCAAGAATGTGTTGGAGAGCCTGCCCATGTTTGCAGGTCAACTGAGCGAAAAACGCGTCAACGACATTAGCTCCAACATAGAGAAATGGAGATACATGATACAGAGTATGACAGAAGAAGAGCAGATGAACCCCGATATGATAAACAGATCCAGAATAAGAAGGATAGCTAGGGGGTCCGGATGTACAGAACGGGATGTCAAGGATTTGATTAAAAGTTACAACTCGACCAAGACACTGATAAAGTCCAACAAGGGTCGCAAGATGCCCGACATGCTGCGGCGGATGGGCCTAGGTTGATCTTAGAGTCTACAGACATTACACATCTAGATTTTCCCCTGTGTGATGAATGCCGCGCAAGACTATCGTGTGACGTAAAACCCACACCCTCGCAACAGTGTTTCATATGTAGGGGCATGATGGAGCAGATAGACGAGATGACATATGTAATAGTTGAGCGTATGGCATCGTACGAATTTGAAACATTTACGGTGGGTGCCACTCTAAAGCCATCCATACTAGACCGGGACGACTATATACGCTCAAAGTTTCGCGCCAAGGGCACAAGGTCGGTAAAGACATCGCTTACCACGCAGCTGGCAGACAACATATGCAAGAGAACCAAAAAAAAGCTGGACCGGACCAATCCCGATATCACAGTACTGATGGATACCAGATTTGGCTCATGTGAGATTCGCTCCCGGCAGATACTAATTCAGGCACAATACACAAAGAACTGTCGGGGCATTCCGCAGAAAGATACTACATATGATAGGCATGTCAGTCCACGGAATAGTGGCTGCGATATATACAGTATATATGGCATATTTCAGCAATACCTGAGGAATGTAATACGGGGTACGGATTTTTGCTTTGTGTGGTGTGGTGGCGAGGATGCCACAAGCCGGGTCCTAGGGGAGGGGAGGAGATTCTATGTAAGGGTAAAAAATCCCCAGCGTCGCCGTATATCACACATGCCCGAGACAAAAGATGTACAGTTCCACAACATACGCATCATATCCAGCATGCCGGCACGTATGCCCACCATGCGTTCTGAAATTCGCATGGTTGTACGGTTTCCAGAGGATACACCAGTCAGCCTCAGGTCACTGCATCATATGGACAAGACAGTACACGTAAGAGACCAGGCCGGCAAGGTATCCATAAAAAAGATACACTCCATACACTATAGAAGAATCTCCCACGCATCATTGCAGGTTGTAATAGATGTGGAGGGCGGGATTCCAGTCAAACGATTCGTCAGCGGTTGTGATGTATGGCCATCTGTGTCATCCACACTACAGGTAAAATGCGAGTGCTGGCGCTTTGATTTTTTAGATATTAAATACTATTAATATCAGCCTTCCAGCTCCTCCAGTCTCTTGAGAGTCTGGGCGTGCCTTGTCTTCTCCTCGGCTAGGGCATTTTGCGCATCAATCATCTGTTTACGAAATGATGCTACCATGGCGCTGGCTGCTTCCACTACACCCTTCTCGGGATTGTTTTTTGGTGTTGATGCCATGCTGCGTCTCCGGGCCCTTTCAAGATGCTCTTGTAGTTTTATTATCACCTCGTGTTGTTCACGCATCCGGCCCCGCAGGTCCTGGCATTCTGACTGTGAAATCTCCAGATTCTCCTTGCATTGGAGCATGTCTGTGTTGTTGTCCAGTTGCATCCTGTCAAGACGTGCCTTGATTGATGCATACTCTTTTTTTGTTCTTTCAAGTTTTTCTGTGGATCGGGCAAGGTCGTCGTTTATAGTCTTGGCGGACTCTAAATCCTTGCTCTTCTGTTTGAGCACCTGTTTGCCCTGGGAAATCTCGTCCCGTAAGCCCAAATTTATACGCTCAAGACGGACCCGTTCCTGGGACTGCTCATTTATCTCTTTTTTTATAGTCATCAAGTCATGTACAACCGTATCATATTCAGAGCGTACGGCCTCTAGCTTTGAGGTACCCTCCCGTAGCAGCTCGTTCTGTCTCTCTATCTTCTTCTGCAAGTCAGACATGTTATTGGCAATATTCGTCCTGTTGCCATTATCATTATCATCATCGATTCTTTTTTTGCCAAATATCCCCAATAGGATATATACAGTTATATCACATTAAACTGTTTTTTGGTGTTCTTATAGAGAACTGTTTTATCCGGAAATCATGTCGCGCTACATTCTGGTCGTTAGTCACGAATATCATCCTCCATCCATGTAGGGTTTTGACTTCTTGTTTCAACAGTTGCCTTCTTTTTGTGAAATGTCATTAATGGAGTTTCATAGTTGTCCATGTCAAGCGAGAAACGTAGGCGGTCAGTGTTGTAGTACTCGATATAATCATCTAGGCTTGAATAGTGCCAAATCTCATCTTCCAAACTCCTGTGGAATCGTTCTAACTTCCCATTGGTTTGTGGGTGATATGGTCGTGAGTTGATCAGTCCTATGTTAAGGCCAAGTAACTCTCTCTCGAACAGGGTTGGGGTCCAAGAGCTGGTTTGTTTCTTGCGACCTCCTCTACCTACGAAGCAAGATCCATTGTCCGACAAAATGGTCGCTGGCACGCCGAACCTGTCCACTGCCTGTCTGAGTACAGCTACTGCGTTAAAGGAGGTAGCCTCATTGAAGAGGGCGGCCCCCGTGACGCATCTAGAAGCATCGTCCAGATATGTTATGAGGTTTAGTTCCTTCATGCGCGGATCCTTCATAGTGTGCCAGTCTGTGTGCCACATGGCATTCGAGTAGATACGTTCGTACCTAACCCACTTGCGTTGCCTATTCTTTATAGTTGAATCTGTCACCATACCCTTGGACTTCATTATATGATATGTACGGTTACGGCTTATACTATAGCGGCGTGCATAAGTTTATGCAGTACTAAAATCGCCCATACACACTACTGAGATTGCATGTGTCTCATTTTTGGAGAAGTGCACGAGTTATGTCTGTGCTACAAGATAGAATTACGTATGCGGATGTAACAATATTGGCCTGTATGCCTAGTAGTTATTTTAGGGTCGCGGGAGTGTGCAGCAACAACTACTTTTTCTTACACTTACATTTACATTTGCAGCGTTTTTTGGTGCT
>VXON01000136.1 GCA_009840065.1 Cenarchaeum sp. SB0662_bin_33
CAAGCCCATCAAAACCACCCACCCCGTCCCGTATACTGGCAACCGGTACTGGTTTGGCCGGATCGGTCACATCTATCAGCTGGACGGCGTTATCTAGATAGCTTGCCACCAAGGCATATGTACTACCTAATTCGTTTGTAATAGTAGTTATCCATCTTGGCTCATCAAGAGCATCAAAATTAACTTCGTCTGCCATACTGATATTGGAATGAGCCGATACCATAACCACAAATACTGCTAGTGCTACATGGTAATACTTCATATACATAATGGCAACGTGCTTGCTAATAATATATAAATTCACCTCAACCAAACTCGGACTTTGTCCAAATCCCTACAAAATACTGCGCATATCGGGCTGCTCGCACACACAATTCCTCCTACTGTGTCATGTTTTATTTGATTAATGAATATACAACTGCGCATATCCGGCTCCATAAGGTGGATCCAACAGAGAAGGCATATGGTGTGCAATGAAACTGTGTACTCGCATATAATTTCAGGCGTACATATCGGTAGACATAATAATAAACATTTTCTTAAATTATGAAAATGAATATTACTACGATTATGATTCTGGCAGCTACAGTTGTAGTCGCCGGAACAATAACAGGCGCACATGCGCAGTCGACGGAAGACTCAATGGAAGCCCCAGCTGAGATGCCATCACCGTTTGCTCCGGGACAGTCAATCTATCTTGGAGATCCTATGATCACTGCACTTACCACACAACTCCCACTACCACCATTTGATATGGCCAATGGCAACGCAGTCTTTGGCGTTGTAATTCCTAATATGGGCACTTGGATTCACCAGGAGGTGTCGCCACACTTTGCAGATCCATCACTGTCGTTCAGATATGTGACACTGATTCTCAACGCAGGTTATGATGCCACGGCCCCCTATCACGAGACGGCTGTTGGAGTATACTCACGTATTGACAACCGTCCGGCAAGTGAGTCGGAAGACAGTACCAACATCAACATCGCATCCATCTACTCGGTATACCGGTTGGCACTGGCGTTTGATCCTGATCGTACCCCGCAGTGGCGCGCCATGCTAACTGATAACGGACTTGATCCTGATGATGATGCGGGATTGGATCTGGACTGCTCCAGAACCCACGATCTTGACTCACCCATAGCCATAGGCAACCTAGCAGGCAAGTGTGTACTAGAAGGGCGTATGGGAGACGGCTTCAACCACTTTGGTGAGGAGACTCCGGGCCAGCCATTCCGGGACACTACGGGTTATACACCTGTCAACTCTGCCAACGAGTTGGTGGATCCGTCCAGATGGCAGCCGCTTACAATAAAACTCAGAGAAGGCACATACACATCACAGCAGTTTACCACCCCTCAATGGGCGGTAACTGAACCGTACTCGAATATTAACCCAAGAGATTTCAGGTCTCCGCCACCCCTGGCCAGTGACCACGCATTCCCTGAAGAGTACAAGGCCCAAACCGACGAGGTGATAGATGCAGTAGCATCCCTGACAGATGAGCAGAAGATGCTGGTTGAGTTCTTTGACAACAAGGCCCGTGAGACACTGTTCTTCCCAGCAGTGGAGGCACTGCCTAATACCATTGACTTTTGGCAGCTTGACTTTATGTTGCATATCGCGCAGTTTGATGCGGGGATTGTAACATGGCAGGAGAAGGCCAGATATGATGCCGTCCGACCGATCACCGCTATACAATACCTGTATGGTGATGAGAGGATACGGACATACGGCATAGGCAGTGACACCATAAGGTTCGTTACGGGTAGTGAGTGGCAAAGCTATGCCAAAACCGGTGACCACCCAGAGTACCCATCCGCGACCTCCTGTTTCTGTGCTGCACAAGCACAGGCTTGGAGGAATTATCTGGGAGGCGATGAAATTCCAGATGTCACACTACCCAATGGGGATGTTGTTGACGGCTACATAGGCGTGTTACCGGCAGGGTCATCCATACATGAACCAGGAATAACTCCTGCCAACGATGTTGTGGTTACATATGACACCTGGACTGAGTATGAACGTGATTGTGCAGACAGCCGCGTATGGGCTGGCCTACACTTCAGGACCGCAGTTGAGGAATCACTCGATCTCTGTAGTGATATAGGCAATGCCGCTTATAATTACTTCCAGACATTGTTAGATGGGACGGCCCCGCTCAGGCAGCCGGCCGAGAAACTAGACTCGGATCCATTACTGGAAAGACCGCACTATACGGGACGATAAGTTCCAAAATATTTTTTTATCTATTTTTAATATGTGGGTTGTACCGGTTTGGCATTCTCTGTAGGGTTTATGCGTAATATAGAACCATCATGCACAAGATTTTTTTGTTACAAGGGTTATCTAATATTATGGCTGCAACCAAACCACTATACCTAAAGGCCTTTACGGTACATGATCATACTGATATAGATATTATAAAGAAGGACATACAGAACGGACTCATTCTTATCATACGTGTGGGGCCCATGTCTCAGAAGGACATACAGGAACTAAGAAGCATGGTGGAGGAGTTATACACCATCACAAAACAGGAGGATGCCGAGATTGCCCGACTTGGTGATGAGAGGATTATAATTGCCCCCAAGGATGTCCGTATATGGAAGCCGGATTATGAACTAAAATAACTTGACTGCCTCTTGTACCTGCGGGTTGTGCGCCGGCAGTCTGTACATGCGTCTAATATTCGCCGCTAGACTATCGGACTTTCGCCGCTCGCCATGGTTTACCAATACGCGCTTAAGTTTTGGCCTAAGCCTCTGCACAAACGACATCAACTGGTTATAGTCGCTATGGCCGCTGAAACCGTCTAGTTTTTCAATACCTGCATTTATTGTTACTGCCTCAACCTTTCCTCCTCGTCCCAGCATCGATACCTGCCGGGCCCCATCTAGAACGCGCCTACCCATTGTACCGTTCACCTGATACGACACAAATAGTATCTTGTTCTGCCTGTGTGGTGCTATGTTTTTAAAGTACTCAAGAACAGGACCTCCCTCCAGCATCCCCGATGTGGCCAGTATTATACTTGGAGTATCCTCGCGCATGGCCTCGCCCCTGGCGCTGGTATGTTCAATATTTGTAAAGTACTCTGAATCAAAGGGGTTATCATCAGTCTCCAGTATCTTTTGACGCAGCTCCCGCGCCAGATATTCTGGATATGACTCGTGTATGGCTGATGCTTCGGATATCATGCCCTCGGTAAAGACGGGAGCCTCCACCATCTCGCCGGCCTTCATGTAGTGATCAATCACCATCATTATCTCCTGTGCTCGCCCTACTGCGGGTATGGGTATGAGCACCTTACCTCCGTCGGCCAGTGTCTGATTTACGACATTGATAAATGCGGATTCTACCTCCTGCCTACTGGGCTGTATGTCCTCCTTCAAGCCGTATGTGCTCTCCACAAGCAGCGTCTCCACCCGGGGGAACCGGACCTCAGCCGCCTCAAATAGAATGCTCTTACCAAACTTTATGTCGCCAGAGTATACAAAATTGTGGTCCCCATTACCTATATGAAAGTGGCAGAGCGCCGAGCCCAGTATGTGGCCCGCATTTGCCAGTACCAGTTTTATATCCGGCGATATGTCTGTAACCATTTTATATGAGAGTGTGATGGACTGCTTCATAACCTGTTTTACATCCCGCTCCGAGTACAGCGGTACCCTGCCTTGGGCGCTGGCCACCTTTATGGCATCCAACTGTATAAGATTCATCATGGGAAGTGTGGGTTCGGTGCAGTATATGGGACCCTTGTATCCATACTTGCACAATACAGGCAGAAAGCCCGTGTGATCTAGATGCGCATGTCCTATCACCACGGCATCCACATCCGACAGGGCAATATTTGCCCAGTCTATGCGGGGATATGCCTCACTGGCAGTGCGCGCCCCGGGATTGACACCACAATCCAACAGTACGCGGCTCTCGGGCGTAGTCAGCAGCATACAGGAACGGCCCACCTGGCCGAATCCGCCCAGCGTGAGAAGCGATACCTCGGACTTTTGCGCTATCTTGGGCCGGAATATGTCGTCCCCAATCTGGCGCAGCTGTTTTGAACGCTCCTGCGTTGCTATCTTTAACATGTAGTTTATGGTCTGTATGGTGGATGATGATGTGGTGGTGGCCTTTCGTATGCGGATGCGCCATCCAAGCTGCTCCACAACATCATTATGTGAAAATTTGGGGTTCTTTTGTAGGAGCCATGGCCGCTTGACCTCCACGGTCACCTCACCGATAGTATCATCAAAGAAGGCGCCCTGCAGCTTTGCATCTTTGGGCACCAACTCCATCAGGAGTCGCTTGGCCTCCGTCTCTGGTTTGCGTATGGATTGGTCCGTACGTATAACTATTCTCTTCTTTATGGTGCTTACCAAGTTTGCCAGTATGTTGTTTCTGGCAAGCAGGAACTTGGGGGATGTTGTGTATATGGCTATCCGGGGTCCCTCATACTCTATCTTTGTTATCTTGGAGCCGGCCGGTAATTTTTGGAGTATAGTTGCAATTACATTTTGATTTGGGTTCTCCCTCTCACTCTTTTTTTGCATTATACATCTAGAGGTTGATTATGGCCTTCTTCTGCTCTTCGGCCAGCAGGCGGAATCCGTCCTTATCTATAACAGAAATGTTGATGCCATCACCAGTACCTATGTTTCTGACTATGGCTGCCTTTACTGCATGTAAAGCCACCCTCTTGGCATCCTTCATACTTAGATCGTCTGCGTACTCATTCTCAAGAACACCATAGGCTACCGGCGAACCACTACCCGTGGTTACAAACGGCTTTGCCTCCACGGAACCAAACATGTCTATATTAAACAGGGCAGCACCATCACCATCAAATCCACCCACCAGTATATCCGCAATGAACGGGTACCCCCGATTTCTGTGAAACAGCAGGGATGTGAGACGGGCCAGTGACTTGATCGGTATGGGAATGTCGTTTGTAAGATGATGCAGGTTTGCATGATACCGCAGTATGTCTACTATATTCTGTGCATCGGCTACACCACCGGCTAATGTTAAACCTGCATGGTGGTCTATCCTTTGTATCTTCATTGTGTTGTTGTTGGCAATAAAGTATCCGGCGCTAGCCCGCATATCGGCGCATAATACGACACCCTCACTAGTCCTTATACCGACCGTTGTCGTCCCGTGTAGAATCTTATCCTGTATGACCTCCAAAAATTCACCTTGTAACTCTGTTAGAGTGGCACCCTATTAAATAACTTTATAATTTTTGATATACATTATTGGATATGTCCGCCCCCCATGTCATGGAGCTGCCCCGACGCATTGTAATTGGTGATGGAAACATAGGGCAGATAGGGAACTTTTTAGTACATTTGGTAGATGGGGGCCACGTATCACTGGTATCGGGCATACATGTAAAGAGAATACTGGGTAGTATGATAGAGGCATCACTGAAGGCATCAGGCATGACATATCATTGGCACATATTCGAAAGCAATGATGTTGAATCGTTTAGCATGGCCAAAAATAACATAGTACAGGATGAGCCTGCTGTCATAGTGGGTATGGGCGGGGGCCGGTCCGTTGACATAGCAAAGATGACCGCTACCAGTTTACATAAACCATATGTGAGCATCCCCACGGCGGCCTCGCATGATGGTATGGCAAGCCCATTTGTATCCGTAAAGGGGGACCGCCCACACTCCAGCGTGGCGACATCCCCTTTGGGGGTGTTTGTTGACTTGGATATTATCCGGAGGGCCCCGCCCAGACTGCTGGCTAGTGGCTGTGGTGATTTGGTGGCAAATATAATAGCCGTCCGGGACTGGCAGCTGGGCCATGAGAGGACCGGCGAGTACTATGGAAGATACTCTGCTAGTCTGGCCATGATGAGCGCCAACATAATCATGGAGAATGCTGCCATATTTGCAGAGAGAGGCCCGGATGTGCGTCTTATAGTGGAGGCATTGATCAGCGCAGGGGTGGCCTCATGCATAGCCGGAAGCAGCAGACCCTGCTCGGGCGCAGAACACCTCTTTTCACATGCCTTGGATAGGATATCTCCGGGCAGGGGTCTGCATGGCGAAAAGTGCGGAATGGGCTCTATAATCATGGCCAAGCTACACGGCCTAGACTGGCAGGGTATGGCGGCCGCCCTAAAGAGTGTGGGCGCACCAATAACTGCTGCCGACATAGGTATAACCGATGGGGATGTCGTACGCGCCCTCTGTGTAGCGCAGAGCCTGCGGCCCAACCGCTATACAATACTAAAAGATATATCATTAAACGAGGACTCTGCAAGGAGGCTGGCCATGCAGACCGGCGTAATCTAATGTTTGTTTTTATACTTTATCACAAACTGTATATCTTTTATATCCGGCGCAAAACGGAATATGTTCATTTGAAGCTGATGAATCCTGCTGTGTAGCGACTCACTTTTAGCCATATTCTCGGGTATTGTAACGTTTAATGAATTATCCTGTAGTATATAATCGAGATCATCATCTGACCCAAACTCATCATCAGTCAGAGTCTCCCTTAGGATGGCAACTACCTTTGCGTCATCCGTATCCAATAAATCAGTAACAGTAAAGTCATACTGTATGGTCTTGCCCGCATACTTGTGATTATAGTCAACCTGAACCCTACCCGAGCCCATAAATTTGATTATGCCCTTCCGGCCACTGATCTCTACTTCATCACCCACGCCATACTTTTCGGAATCGTTTAGTTTTCTTGCAGTTATCATCCGTACCATCTTTCTATCCCACACACCATAGGCATTCTTTGGTTCTACCTGTATGGTCTGGGGCATGTCTAGCTCTGCACCCTTTAGCGCCTCTTCAAAACCCTCTGTAACTACAAATGATGGATACCCTAGTGATACCAGTCTTGGCCTCTGCTGTATGTCTGGCAGGTCTGAATTTTCGTTCCCCTCCTGCGTGGTATCGATTATTGAACCGTCCGGAAGTTTGGCTACAAAGTCCACCAAAACCAGTCTTGGGCTGCTTGCACTCATTGAAATTTTTTGTCGTTGCTCCCAATATTAATTTAGATGTATATGAACCGATGCCGATAAAAGGACCGTTATATGATAGGTTCTTGGTGAAGATTGTATTTCTGGGTACGTCTGCTGCGGTCCCCACGGCGCAGCGGTCCTTTCCATGCATATGCATACAGAGGGATGGTGAGATACTGATGTTTGATGCCGGCGAGGGGTCCCAGATGACTTACCGCGCAGCAGGCCTAGGCTGGAATAAGAAGATGTCTATATTTGTATCACACCTACACGGGGATCACTGCCTAGGACTCCTGGGCATGATACAGACCATGTCATTACAGGACCGTGACAAAAGACTGTTCATATACGGGCCCCTAGGTACAGAGGAGTTTGTACGGTCTAATATGCGCATGCTGGGTACCACCCCACGTTTTGAGGTGGCAGTCCAGGATGTAACCGAAGGCATCATATGTAACACCAACTCATATGCCGTACATGGCTGCGCGGCCAAACACAGCATCCCGACACTCTCATACCTGTTTAAAGAGCATGCCAAGGCTGGCCGGTTCAATGTGCAAAGAGCCCATGAGCTGGGGGTGCCCGAGGGTGCCCTGTGGGGGCAGCTGCAGAGGGGTAATAGTGTATGTGTATCGGGTGTGCAGGTTACGCCAGGACAGGTTCTGGGCCCGTCCAGGCCAGGCATATCGATAGGATACTCGGGGGATAGCAGGCCCAGCCCCGAGTTGGAAGAGTTCTTTACCAGATGCAATTATCTAATATTTGACTCTACATTTACCACCGACATGATTCAGCGCGCCATTGTGACAGGACACTCTACATCGGCCCAGGCGGCCACGCTGGCCAAAAACGCCCAGGTACAAAACTTGATACTGACGCACTTTTCTGCACGATACCAGGATGCCGATATACACCTAAAGGAGGCCCGCCGCATACATGACTCGGTGATTGCCGCCCAAGACATGCTGGTCATAGATGTATACAAAGACGGATCATACGATACATCAAGTGTGTAAAAATAATGACTATTTCACTGAGGGTCTGCGACTGCGAATCAGGGCAACTATGCCTATTATTATAGCCGCACCTCCTAGAATCTGGGCCGACAGCGCCGTCGTATCATATCTAATACTGTTGTATAAGGATTCTAAATCATTGTATGTGGCGTTTAGCATTTCTAGCCGCTCTTGTACATGTATGGAGTCATCCGGTGGGAATGATATATCCTCGGAGCTCATGACCTGTGGCGGGTGCATGGACAGGCTGATGGGCGTACCCTCTATATTCCCAAACAGATTAACCTGATAAAAACCGGCCCTGTCTATCTTTACGAATGTGCGATACAGGCCATCTATATCGGATGGCGTGAGAAGTAGTGTGATGGAACTATGACGATTCAGCACCTCCATCTTGAGCGTATCTTCTAAACCAGTCACACCATTTATGAAGGGCTGCTCTTCAAGCTCAAGTCCCTCAACTAACGGACTGACGTATATCCGGATTGCATTTACCTCTCCTGAGTAGGGGGGTGTATTCTCCCATCCAATCTCTAGTCTGTATTTATCGTACGAGTCCAACGTATGTGCGTGTGCCGTTCCAAAACATAAAACTGCAATGACACATGTTGCAAAAAGCAGTAGTCGCACATCCTTAAAAAATCAAAACACGTTTAAAAAATGTAAGGAATATCGAGAGTGTTTTGCTTTTTGAAGTTGATCGTGCGTAAAAACGATGATGCGTGTATCAAATGAAAAGTTAATAGTCCCAATCATGGGTGTTTTGAACGATTTTTTGGTATTGAATTGGCTATTCAAAAAACAAAACACTTCCC
>VXON01000159.1 GCA_009840065.1 Cenarchaeum sp. SB0662_bin_33
ACCGCCGTCTGCGTAAATCTGATTTCATGCATAGGTAAAATCTAACGTATCCGCACCAGAGGGGGTTGAGTATGTACTTGTTTATAGATGAGACGGCTGCGGAGAATTCACGTAGGGAGGCTATCTCTTCTGCTTTGCGTTGGCCGGCCTACAGTCACTGCAGAAACGACTGCTAAGTACCAAAAGGCGTCGCGCACTCCAGACACATTGGTGGCATATGGTCTTTTGGCATTTACGGCACTCAAAACCATGGGAGCCGAACCTGGATGTGTGCGCTACAGTGCCGCACTCATTACACAGTATGAGCTTCTCATCAGAGTCGCATAGGCCGCACACATCCCATGTCGGACGGGTGACTTGCGCAATTCTCCCGTTATACAGCATCTCACATGAATACTCCTTGTTTAATACTCTAAGAGAGATGAAGTAAAATGGTAGATATACCTGACGGGTGCTGTTTATCTCTATGTTACGGGCCGTGGGAGTACATTCCTTCTCATAGGTGGAGTTATTCCTGCCCTTATACGTAACATGACGGGCATACAGATTCTGCATCTCCGCCTTGACGTGTTCTTGTAATTCTGTACGGTTGATGTTAAAATCAGTGCGGGGGGCGCCGGCCGGAAGATCTCCGGTTATGCTCGGCGACCCAAAAAAGTTTACAATGACATCATCTACCAGCTTACCGGTACATCCATCAATAAGAAATGGTTGGTTCTCTACGTCTATCTGGTGTATTATACCAGCAGCCGTGCTAAACGTCTGCTGTATGGACACCAATACATAATAGTTGGCGCCCAACCGCACATCAGTATGTATATTCTGTGTTATCTTGGATACAGATCTTGGATGGCTGTACAGTATCTCATCCATACTCTCATGTATTGTACGTGATGTTGTGGGGGCATCTAAAAGTGGGTACAGGAATATCTTGGCTGCATCGGTAGTCTCCAGGTCTATTCCGGCCTCGTGTGCTAATTCCATAATCTTGTACATGTCGTATAGTTCAATCGGATGGTCACGATTCTTTAGGTCCTCGGCGTACTCAAGGGCGCTCTTTGAAAATTTGCCAGTGGTAATCACTATTCCACTATCCGCCTCAGAGTCAATTATGGCCGAGTGAAGTTTCTGCACTACCGGCCTGCCGACTGTTGTCTTTTTGCTATAGAACTTGCACTCGACTATTATCTTCCTGCAGTCTGGGGTGTTGATTATAAGGTCACGACCCCTGTCGGAGACACCACCAAGACGGGTGATATCCCCCCAGCCGGCCTTTTCAAATATCCTGGCGCAGAGACCCTCAAAGGCAAAGCCATCCAATGTATTCAGATGGACAGTCTCATCAGCCATAGTGTAGTTGTAAGACACTATCGTAAATGTGTTGAGCGTGTCATAAGGCAGTCATATGCCATATATCCACCCCATGTATACAACACGCTAGAATAAAATAATCAGTCACGCATGGTGGAATCATGTCAATTCCAGCAAACATACGGAATTTTATTACAACCCAGTTAGACTATTACATTGAGGAGATTGATACCTACCTTTTGGTTGCAAAGGAGCACTGCGGTACAGAGTCATTGGATGATGCAGCATATGGTGTGGTTCTAGGTTGTGTCTATATGGGATTCATCAATGCATATAGCGCCCAGTCACTCTCACCCAATGTAGACAGCATCACTGAGTTGCATGGTATAATAAAAGAGAGGGCAAAGGACATACGCCTGTCAATACGGGGTTCCCGGCAGCGCTGTCAGGTATAGTTGTCGGATTTTTACTGTAAGAACGAAGGGCTCGTGCTTGCATGGTATATATTGCTGTTCTTTGGGTCAAATTTGGGCAATTTCAAAAGTCCTTTGTCTCTATAGAGTATAATCAGTCATCGTATGCTCGAACCAAAGACATAATCTCCAAAAGACCTCACCCACGCAGTTACAAACTCATCCGTACCGGTATCAGGGTCAGGCCACATGTATGATATCCATAGTCCGGAGGGAGTGGCGCCATTTACAATCAGATCCCCTATGTTTGCACCCTGGGAATTGATCAGACCACCATATGGCATGCCCACAAGGTTCGGATGTGTTGTGTATACGACAATCTCACCCGTAGACATATCCATTATAAACAGAGAGTGCTCCTCATCTCCATGCTGCATGGTCTGGTTTGTGCCAAAGTCTGCAATGGCATTCTCCACCACCAATGTGGCCAATGACCGCAGTTTTAGATCATCAATAGACAAAAATTCCCCATCAGCATAACGGGATTGAAATATCCACTCCCCATTCTGTACGGTCCATGTATCGTATATGGTCAACAAGAGATCTCCGGCCTCGTTCAGTGCCGTATGTCCCGTAATCCCCACATATGATGCGGCCACATCAACAAAGGTGTCCTGAAACACCTCGGACTGTAGTGTCTGCGTGCTGTTTAGTGTAATTGCAGTGAGCCAGACAGAGTCGTACGCCACCGGTCCTGATGAGTACGCCACCGGAACGCGCTCTGAGACGTATCTATCAAGGCGCAGTGTAGTCTCTGCCAGTCTCGTCAGAGGAATCAGACCCATATCATTTGATATGTCCTGCTGTAGTCTGGCCGGTATGACAGCATCAGCATTGGCCAGGGCGGTAAACTTGACCAGTTCTGCAAAGCCTGCCGAGCGCGTATCTGATACTATATCCTGATGGCGGGCGTTTCCATTAGAGCCAAACCAGGGAACCATATACAGGACATCATGGTCTGCCGCAGCAGCTAGAATATCTGCAGACTCTGCAAATCCCAGCAACAGTATGGCAGTCTCGTCTATATTATGCATATTGATGGCATCAAGTGTGTGGTATATGGTACTATTGTAGTCCTGCGTACCTGGCATATACGATATGATGGTATGATTCTGTAGTTGTCCGGATAGTTGTAGACTCTGTGATGTTCCCCATGAATCATTGCGGACTAGCATTATAGTGTGTTTGCCTTTTAGGTATGATGCCAACGGCCCAATTATGTTTCCATCATCAGTATATAGTCTATACAGGCTGTCGGGTATCGAGAGTTCTACAGAGGTACTGCACGATGATATTACAGTTGTGCCCTGCTCGTTGATATGGTCTAGGGATTTGGCCAGTGAGTTGCTAGAAGCACAACTGAGTACTATATCGTTATTTACGCCCCGTATCAGTTCAAGATGTCTCTCCGGGTCGGTCTCAGAGTCCATTATGTCCAGCTCCAGTCTCCAGTTGGCAGATATCTCCTGCTGGTGCATGTTAAAGTCGTCCACGGCCAGCGCCATGCCAGCTAGTCCCTCCCGGCCCAGTACGGATAAGTCACCGGTTATATCCGCAATTACAGGTATTACAACCGTGGATGGCAGTATGGGCATAATCTCATCAGTCTGGTGTGCATATCTTGATATGCGCTCCCATTCCGAGTTCCGAATGGACCATAAAGTGTAGTCGGCAGGCAGCATGTCGCCGGATACATCTAGTTTTATGTCTCCTAGGATGCCGATATACTTGTCTGCCACATCTGGCAGCGCCCCTGATATGGAGGTTATATCAACGATGCCCGCCTCCAATATCGATAGACCTAAAATCCACACCGCATCATATGCAGTATAAACAAAAGCCCCCGGTGATGTACCATGCTGCTCCTCAACAAGACTTTCTATATGGTCGTGCTGTATACTGTGCGTCTTGGCCATCTGTATGGACGTATAGTTTGTGCTCTCCAAAAAGCCCGACACGGTACTATTCTGCACAAGAGCAGAGCTCCCGGTCATGTACTCATCGGCAAACCATGGTACCATATGCAGGACATCATGTGATAGCGCGGACTCTAGTATGTGTAACCCCTCATCGCGGGATATCATCAGTACTGCCACATCGGCATCCTGACTATATGTGTCTATATTATGCTGCACTCTCTGGGCCAGCACATCAACGGCCAAAGAGATGCTCGCATCCGTATATCTTATGCCCTCATCCACTATGCCCCCATCTGTGACAAATCTATCGGACATGGACCGCCAGAGTGTATCGCCGTATGTACCCGCACCATATATGGGAACCACGACATCCACACCTTGGGCGCGCAGTATACGGGCTAGTATGTCTCCCTGTTTTATAGAATCAGCATATAACTGAAATACCGTATCGCCAGGAATGGCCATGCTCGCATCAGCAGCACAGCAGCCGACCACAAGTATTTCATCTGATTGTACATACTCAAGAGTTTCATTGTTTATGGGTCCAAGAATTATTGTTGCGTCCTCAAGTGCGTCATCACCCACAAGATGCCAGCCGGCGTTCATATCATCAAGAAATTCATTAAAGTCCATTATGCCTGCCCGTATGGCCAGCGATATCTGTGCCCCCCTATCGTATTCATCATCAGTATACACACCGGGTATGCCCACAAGAACATCACCCTGTAGTTCGGCTAGGGATAATGGTACGGCAGAGACCGCCACCAGACACATAATAATCATACAATGCCGCACCCACATAAGACAGAAATGGGATTTTAAGATATAAAATAGTGTCTAGTTTTTGATATGGTGCCACATCGTAGAAAGTAAAAGTGTCAATTTACACCTAGATGCTGGACATCAAAAATTCCTCAGATGCGATATGAGTAGCTAGTTGTAATTCAAATAAATTAGTTTTTTTAGTTTAGAAAAACTACTTCTAGTTACAACTAAAAGGTACGATATATTGGTATACAACTAGGAGGAACCAAAAACCATAGTATTAAATTACTTGAGGGAGTTTAACCATCACGTGTCCGAAACCAATGAATTTAAGATAACCCAAACCATAGATAGCGGCCAGGTGGTTCAACTCGCACTCACAGAGAATGTCTCCACAGAACCTATGTCGCAGAAACAGATGATAATGGAGAACCTCTCAAAAAAGTTGGACAGTGAGACGCGCAAGCAGATAATGCCGGTACTGTACACCATACTACAGGCCCAGCCCACAATAAAGGTCAAGAGCTATAGGGAGACGCAGGTCACCATTACAATGCCAAAATCCCGATATCAGAATATCGGAAATCCCGGAGTAGGTGATATACTGACACTAGACTTTACAAAAATAACTCATGGATCAAAGTAGCTCGGCCAGATTATCAGGTAGTGTGTCAAGAGGAGGCGAGCAGGTCATGTCCCTGCATATAAACACCTGCGTTGTATCCGAGAATGTCTTGCCGGCAAAGAACTGATATTCAACTAGGCTTTGCGCCTGCTCTCTGCTCTGTACGAACACCATGATACAGTTTGGAAGAAACTCCGCAGACAGTCTCCTCCTTATGGAGATATCTTTGGTGTTAAGTACGGTAATCTCGACTGGTTTGCGCATGTACACAAATGCGGCACACAGTAGATGGGAGTATGCAAATGGATTGTCTGCGGCCTCCTGTAGCCGCATTCCCAGATACTTTTCAAATATATCGAGGAACTCTTTTTTGCCCGTAAGATGATATAGTCTGATGAATGCAGTGGCGGTCATTGATCCCCCCGATGGTACCGGCAGGTCGTGGTTGTTCTTTGGGCGAATTATTAACGATTCATGATTTGTAGGGGTCATGAAAAAGTTGCTCTCTCCATCCCAAAAGCGCTCTATTATGTGTCTGCCCAGAGTCTCGGCAGCCTTTAGGTATCGTATGTCGGGAGTCTCCTCAAATGTATCAAGCAGTGCGCATACCATGTATGAATAATCCTCCAAAAATCCCCGAATGGTAGCCTTTTCCTTGAACGTACGGAATAATCCCTGTGAATCCATCATATTGTTCATGACAAAGTCGATGGCCCCCTCTGCTGCATCTAGGTATTTTATATCATTGGAGACTCTGTATCCTTTGGCAAGTGCAGATATCATCATGGCATTCCACGATGTCAGTATCTTATCGTCCAGGCCGGGGCGCACACGAAGGTTTCGTCTCTTGTACAGTGTCTGCTCACCGTTGCATATGATATGTTTTGCTTCTTCCTCTGACAGGTTGCAGGCCTTTGCGGCCATGGAGAGTGTTATGTTGTTCCTCAGAATGTTTCTTCCTTCCCAGTTCCCCCCCTCGGTTACATCATAGTATAGACAGAACAGCTCGGCATCATCATCTAATGCCTCCCTTATCTCGGATTTGGACCATACATAGAACTTTCCCTCTTCTCCCTCAGAGTCCGCATCCAGTGCAGAATAAAACCCTCCCATCGGCGATGTCATCTCATTTAATACAAAGTCCAGTGTCTTTTTCATTATATCAAGGTAAAATTCATCTCCGGTTATCTGATACGCTTCAGCATATGCCACCGGTATCAGCGCATTATCATACAACATCTTTTCAAAATGGGGCACCAGCCACATTCTGTCTGTCGAATATCGGTGAAAACCGCCCCCCGCCTGATCAAATATTCCACCCCTTGCCATCTTTCCGAGTGCATCAAAGCAGACCTTGTGGAATTTGGACACATTTGATATCATACCATAGCGAAGTAGAAATGATATGACCGATATGTTGGGAAACTTGGGAGCGTCTCCAAATCCACCATATATGGGATCAGCCATCTGTAGCAGGTTAAAGGCAGCCTCATCAAGTATCGCCTGGTCCAATGTCGGGTGGTTCGGGGGTGGAGATATGAACTCCATCCTTTCTAGAAACTTGTCAGCAGACTGTCTTATATCGGCAGGTCTCTCCTTCCATACCATGGACAGCTGATGCAGTATGCTACCAAAGCCAGGTCTGCCGTATGAGTCTAAAACGGGAAAGTATGTTCCAATATAGAACGGCTTCTGATCCGGTGTCAGAAAGACACTGAGGGGCCATCCACCCTGGCCGGTGGCAGCCTGGCAGGCGGATTGATATATTGTATCAATGTCTGGTCTCTCTTCACGGTCCACTTTTATGTTGACAAAATTTTCGTTCATTGTATTGGCTATATTCTCATCCTCAAATGACTCATGAGCCATGACATGACACCAATGGCAGGCGCTATACCCCACGCTGAGAAATATGGGCTTGTTCTCTCGGCTGGCCCGCTCTAGCGCCTCGGGCCCCCACGGGTACCACTCCACAGGGTTCTCAGCGTGCTGAAGCAGATACGGGCTACTCTCATTACGCAAAAGATTTCCTGCCATCGTATGGGTACTGGCATATCTGCAATTTGAATCATATCCGATGAGATATATGCCAGCCATAATGGCCGAGCCTTCCAGTGTAATCGGATACAATTACATAGACTGTAGTTTATGCTCCCCAGATGCTCCTGCCCTCTTCTAGTTCATATATGCGGGCATTAATATTTCGAAGTAGTCTTGCCTTTGATCGGCGTGTCTTTCTGTCATGTGTGTAATCCTTCTTCTCTACTAAAAACTGGAGTCGCTTTAACTCATCCAGTGTCATCTGGTTGAATGCCTGTCTAGATGATGTTACCTTGCGCAGCAGGCGTATGCGCTCCACATCCTCTGGGGTAGGACCTGTATCCATCATACATAACAGATACGTGCTTGGTTTTATTTTTTATTTTTGTGGTGTGTCCCTCCCGCAGGATCAAGGCATCCTACACATGTACGGTTGTACCAAAAAAGTAGTGACATAATAAAACAGCATGCAATAAATCGCCCTCAAATTATGATGAATTGTTCCAGATGCTTCCACACGCTTGAGATCCATGGCGGGGATGGGGGCTCGCTTATTCGAAAGGGCGCCTGCTGCATACCAAGCTGTCCATGTAAGGGATTTGTCGATGCTATGCATGTAATCGATGAGGAGTTGGTATAGAATAATAATATCGACATCCAGGCATCATACATAATGAATGCAAAAAATCATGCACCGCCAGACCAGCTGCAGGAAGAGATGGAGAACCTGCTGGCCCGAATAAATGCGATGGAGGTAACCTCAAAGGACGAGTTTCAGACCAGTACAACAAGAGTACTGCGGGAGTTGGTACAGGGCCAAATCCACTCACTAAACGAATTTTCCCATTTAAAGAAGGCCATAGACATGGTAACATTAGAGGTATTCAAGGTCAGCCAGGCCGTAAACCAGAAGGCAGCGGACTGAGATTTGTTCATATGGTATTTTTATTACAGGGGGGCTTTGTGCTGCGCAGTATTTTGTCCAGCACATATCTGCGCTCATCTGCCGATACATCAAACATGGGCAGTATGGCCAGATATGTATCGTTCTCAGAGCCGGACTGCCTCATCCAGCATGAGAACAGGTCATTGTCAACAAAGAATGACACATCCATAGTACTCTCGCATGTATCGGCATATACTATATGAAATTGATCTTTTTTCCTAGACAGTATCACATATACCACCTTCTCCATGGGAGGGCCCCACTCCCGGAGTGGTATGGGTCCCAAAAACTCATAATGAAGTATCTGAATGCTGGACATAATTATTCCCCCCAGCAGGTGGATATTCGCACACTGTAATGTCTGCGCAGTATTTCATTCAATACATGTACTTTGTAGATCCCCATATTTTAGGTTCCGAATTATTTGATGGTGCTTGGTCAGGCCAGCGTGGTATCAATATATAAAAAGCGGTTTTTTGCTTGTGGGGACAAATATTGTCTGATCAACATATATGATACGGTTCAAGGGCTAGCATAGTCGCGTGTGCATATACAGGGGCAGTTCCAGGCAGACTACACAAGATAAACGTGATGCCGTACGGTAAGGGGTCCGGCGCCACGTGGGGAATATCCGTAAGAGATCAACTAGAAGGCAGCAGGCAGACTGCGCGCATAGATACATTAAGCAGGGAAGAGAAGAGGGAGAGTCAGGCCTTTTTCCCCAAACAAGAGATTGTTTTTCACG
>VXON01000084.1 GCA_009840065.1 Cenarchaeum sp. SB0662_bin_33
TGGATTTTTGATGTGTGTCTGAACTACATATCCTACTTTTTACATTATACTGCCCAACCAAGTAGGCAACTTCAAAAAGCAAAACGCTTTCAGATACAGAGACATGCAAAAAAATGTTGAGGAGATACAAAAGCAACTAGACGAACTGGTCAATGATGGATACGTCAACTTTTACGAGGATGAGATGGCCATGATGTATAACGCACAGACGAGCCGTGTGTAGCTGCCACGTGGAGGTTATGAGATGCTCAAAACCACATTTTCTACAAAATCTATGAAAGGTGTTTGGCGCTCTAGGTGTAAGTGTTACATGTGATGGCAGCCGACTTGCTCAAATCCTCTGTATTCAAGGTGTTTCTAGAGGCCCTACATCAAAAGTACGGCAAGGTGGCGTTTATAACAGACAATGCAAAGTCCCATAAATCAAAACTCATACAGGAATATCTAGGGGTGAAGTGATTCTGATATATCTATCCCCATATACTCCACAACTGAACCCCATCTAGATACAATGGCATATGATTAAGGCTAGGTTGGCCTGTCGATACTTTGCTACACAACACAACATGGAAGAATCCCTCATAAGGTTGGTGGAGTCAGGCGAGGTGCAACCCGTTCAGATATCCAACCTACCTATGGCATGATACTGACTCTAGGTACTGATTAAATACGATACAACAGTACTCAATATGACTGTGCCCTGTAGTATTGGTATGTGAATCGATATGCGGCATGTATTCTCGCAAAATTAAACCGTGCCTATAAATATGAGCCATACAGCGCTTTACCATAGTCATATATACATTAACTTTAGATCATAGGTTATCGGATCCTACCTACCCCTACGACATATCACAATAGGGATTACTTAAGGCAATCAGGCACCATACTCCCATATTCAGACCATCCTCCCAACAAAGTCTGCCGGTGTGTGGTCGTGGCAAAGTTCCGCCGGCGGAAGAATACGGGAGATGCGCAATCCACCAACAGTTAACGCACAAAGACCCCTAGAACTTTAGATATATTAGCGGGAAGTTAACAGGGTAAGTCATGGTGGAAGAAAAAGACCTGACTAGCCACATAATGGAGGAGAATGCCTTTCGCATAATGAACAAGATTGACATGCAAATACCGCTCTATGTAAAGATGCAGTCGGATATCTATCGGGAATACCGGTATCTTGTTGAAGACTTTTTTGAGGTGGGAAAGGCACTAGAGGGTACCAAGCCAGACACACTACCTCAAGATCAGTTATCCAAGGACGTGATTAAATATAATATTCGGGCATGCTCCAATGCAGTTTTAACAGGATTGGAGATGTATAGTGAATATTTCAAGTGGTACTTGGATGTACGATTAACCCAAATGAAGTCATTAGATCAGTTAATTAATAATTATATGGCCATGTCAGGCATGCCAATCAAGAAAACCATGTCCCATACTCCCAAGGATGAAACAGCAAGGACCAAGACCAAAAGGCGAGGCCGCACCCAACGGAGTCAGGCGAAGAGTGCATGAATCAGGTTATAACTGTCAACCCGGCAACTGATGAGCCCATAGCCGAATACCACATAATGGACAAAGAACAGACCAATGAGATTGTAAATCGTGCCAATAGGGCATTTCCCGAATGGAAGCGCAGTTATGCATCTAGGCAAGGATACATCTACAATTTGGCAGAGTACCTGACCAGGAACAAGTATGACTTGGCCAAAGTGGCCACTACAGAGATGGGAAAGACCATGAAAGAGTCAGTCGGGGAGATAGAAAAATGCGCTAAAACCATGATATATTATGCTGATCATGGAGATAGTTTTTTGGCAGATGAGGTATTAAACACAGATGCCCGAAAGAGCTTCCTAGCATTTGAGCCCCTAGGCGTGGTAGGCTCCATAATGCCATGGAACTTTCCGTACTGGCAGGCGCTAAGATTTGCAGCGCCCTGCCTGATGGCAGGTAATGTAATTGTAATGAAGCCGTCTAGGGTCACACTGCAATCCGGTCTGGAGATTATGAAGGCATGTGCCGAGGTAGGTATGCCTGATGGCGTGTTTCAAGCTTTAACGGGCTCTGTGGATACGGCCGCTCATCTAATTGATTCGGATGTTGCTGCCATCACATTTACTGGCAGTACACAGGCAGGCGCAAAGGTGGGCAAGAGGGCTACCGGTCAGTTAAAAAAATGTGTTTTGGAGTTGGGTGGTAGCGATCCTTTTATTATACTAGATGATGCCATAATCGAGGATGCCGCAGAGGGCGCAGTAAAGGGCAGATTTATCAACTGTGGGCAGAGTTGTGTGGCATCAAAACGATTCATACTAGGCAAGAATATAGCTGATGATTTCATAGAGCAGTTTGTAAAGAATACAACCCGCCTTACGGTGGGAGACCCCACATCCATGGATACGGATATTGGGCCACTCTCTACAAAGGGAGGCCTGCAAACCATATCCGAAATGGTTGATGATGCACGCGCCAAAGGGGCCAACATACTGACAGGTGGAAAGCAGGTTGGTGAGCGAGGTTGTTTCTACGAGCCCACAATTATAACGGATATTACATCAGATATGTTGCTGGCCACAGAGGAGACGTTTGGGCCGATCGCCCCCATCACAATAGTTGATGATGAGAGGGACGCAGTAAAGGTGGCAAACGCTACCGAGTTTGGCCTAGGTGCCAGCATATGGACTCGAGACCTAGCAAAAGCCGAACGTCTGTCCAGGCGTATAGAATCAGGCATAGTAAGTGTAAATAATGTGGTGGTCTCAGACCCCCGCATACCATTTGGCGGCATAAAGAGTAGTGGGTTTGGCCGTGAACTCTCCAAACACGGTATGATGGAGTTTGTTAATATCAAATCAGTCAGGTTCTATGATAATCTGACCCATCACCACTATGTTGAATAGTGTTTCTGGTGTAATGGAGAACCACCTCATCGCCCTGTGGCTGTATTGATTTTAAATGCAGTGATGGACTATCATGTATACGGGCAAACCCCTCACCATCCATGACACTTATGCCACCTCCGGCGATATGTGGTGATATAGTCAGTATTATTTCATCAAACAGACCTGCCTGTATGAACGACCAGTTGGTGGCGCCTCCACCCTCAACCAGGACTGTCTTTATGTTATAATTTTGAAATAATGTATGTGCCAGCCACTGTAGGTCTAGACGCTCAATACCGGTCTGAATAATCTGCACATTAAATTCCGCCAACCGTCTCTGATTTTTTATATCGGCGCTACTCGTCAGAACCAATATTGTAGGTACTAAATCACATGTGGTTAAAATTTGGGAATTTGATAGTATCTCGCCAAATGGATCCAATATTATGCGGGTGGGATTCTGCCCAGATACGTATCGGACAGTCAGTAATGGGTCATCATGTAGCATTGTGTTTCGTCCAACAAGTATGGCATCGGTACGGGCGCGAAGTCTGTGTAGTCGTATCATATCTATATTAGAGGATATCCTCGAATCCCCGGTCTTGGTGGCTATTCTACCATCTATTGTAGTAGCAGCGCTGATTGTTATGTGCGGCCTGCTATATACTGCCATGGACAACCCTGCCATCTACAATCACCGTCCGGATTGAATCAGTGCTCGTCCTGTGCACCAAGGCCGCGTAGGGATTGTGCATCGGGTCTATGTTGATGTGATGTTTTTCGACCAGTATAAAATCTGCCATATATCCTGTCTGTATGGCTCCCAGCCGCATCCTCAGTATGCGGCCACCATTGACTGTGGCCATGCGCAGTACATCATGGGGAGTCAGTTTGCCTCCGGAGGTCTTCCATGCAAACTCCATCTCCCGGAACATGTCTGGTGAGTTTACCATGATGTTATCGGTACCCAGCGCCACAATACAGCCGGCATCAACCATCCCGGCTATATTTGGAATGATGCCACTAAGAACTGCATTTGAGCGGGGGCATGCTACAATTCCCACATCATTATCAGCAGCCGCCTTTAATTCCGCATCACTAGCATGCACCATGTGTACCAAAAAGTGGGGCTTCATCAGCAGGGCCCGTTCCACCTCACTCTTGCCAGACATATCATAAGAGTCCCGCATGCTGACTGTCGTTTCCGCAGCATGAATTGCCCTAATCTTTGATGTTTTAGAGTATAACTCCAACATGGTGTCGCTGTTTTCGTTGGCACCACTAATTCCCAAGCCGTCTGCTTGGTTTATAATATTATTAATGTTGTCTCTGATGCTTGGTATTATAATGTCGTTTTTTATCTGGTGTTCATTTTGATATTTATTTACGCGGCCTAGTATTATTCCTCTTATGGGTACTGTATCACATATCTTCTGCAGCATGGATACTCCCGCAGGTCCCCCTTCCCGAAAATCAGCAAAGGTGGTGGTGCCACCGGCTAGCATTGATACGCAGCTGTGTTTCATAAACTGTACCAAATGACTAGGCTCCGTCTTGTGTAGTACATGGCTCTTTACACCATAGACAGGATGAACGCTTCCCTGAACATCTAGACCTAGTGATATGTCCTTTGCTATGGAGTCGCCTATGTGTGTGTGACAGTTTACAAAGCCCGGCACTGCCAAAAGCCCTTCCCCGTTATGTACGTCCTCATCTACGCAATCTAGGTTTTTTTTAATATCTGCAAATATGCCACCCCTTATGCGTATATCCACCGATTTGTTATACGTTAAATCTAATCCTAAAAGGGCAGATACGTTTCGTATCAGCAATCTGTCTCATATATCCGGGGTATCTGCTCTGAGCCCGACTCTCGAATCTCTCTAATGGTATCAAGGGACTTTGTTGCCAGCCGGACTGCCTCCCTGCCCGTGGATGCCACACCGACTCCACAGTTTAGATTTATCTCCATCTTTTGTTGTATGCTATCCAAAAAACCCTGACTGTCCTTTCTGCCTTGGTCCGATGCAAGTACCATAAAGTTATCTCCACCCATAAAAAATGAAAGTGACTCCCGCTCCAAGAAATACTCTGACATCATCAGGTGTAGTCTTAGTATGGTCTGGCTTATACCATAAGGGGATACCAGCTGCGTCCTGCTGGTAAGATTGTCCACATCTATATGCATTACAGTTACGGCATCATCAGTATGTCTTTCAGCTATATTTATGGAATGATGTATGTGGGCAGTCTGCTCGGCCTTCTGAGGTGTATCCCCGCGACCAGTATACATATCAAGCCCCACCTGAAACTCTTCTGATATTATATTTAGAATATCAGAGTGATCGGCCGCACCCATGCCACTTGATGCTATTATATACTCATCATATCTGTTAGGAAACACCAGCGCCCCCCTAGCTGAAAACAGCTGCTGGACTTTCTTGTATAGAGAGGCCTGCAGCATCTGTAGATGATGCTCCCTGTCATGTCCAAGGGTTAATGTCCAAGGCCCATACCCACGTATGTTGGCCACCGTAACCTGCATCATGATCTCACTCGTACTGCCTCCTTATGTAAAGATACTAGGGATTCTATAGCGTGTCTGGCGACGGGCCTTATTCGGGCATAGGCCTGCCGCTCGGTCATGCCGGGTCCTGTTACCCCTAATGATACGGGTTTGTCATACTTTATGGATAGACTCTGCAGGGTTGATGCTGTAACATGTGAGATTATCTCATCATGTTTTGTCTTGCCCTTTATTACGGCACCCAGTGTGGCTATACCATCTATCCGACCCCCACCAAACAACACATTGACCATATAGGGAATGTCATAGGCGCCGGGCACACGGCAGACTTTTGCTACATCAAGACCAATCTCAGATGCCCTCTCCTGCGCAGCCTCTAGCATGCGACCTGTAACCTCTGAATTAAATTCAGATACCACAATGGCAATCCTCATCGTACTGTGAGTTCCTCCAATAACTCGGTGGACTCAACTATACTTAGACAATTTTTTTGGGCAAACTTGTGTGCCTTCTCCTCCCTTAGAGCCAGATGAGTACTTGAGTCCATCATCTCACAGATTGCTGTCATTGGGTGTAGTCCTGCCAGGCTGGCAAGATACACGGACATTTCGGTGTGTCCCTGGCGGGTTCGGAGCAGACCGTTGGCAGCTATCAGTAGGGGCACATGGCCAGGTGTCTGAAACGACTGTACAAACTCGGTCCGCGCATCACCGTGTGTATCATACAGTTTAGACATTTGGCGTATGGTATGCGCCCGCTCCATATCGGTTACTCCCGTATACGCATCTATGTGGTTTATTCCTATCGAAAATGTGGGATGGTCTCCATACTTGGCGCGGCCCAGTATCATTTGTGATGGTATTGATGAGTCTTCAAGTATGCTATGCATGTACTCTAATCCCAGTGACATGGCAAAGCTATGCTCCAGAGCCAAGCAGAGCAGGCCACCGGCATCAACCCTCATCTCGGATATGTGTTTTGGGGTTATAAATTGGGCGGCAATAACTAAGTCATACTCATTCTCCCGCTCACCCGCATCATGTATCATGACAAAGCGTCCGCTTTGTAGGTCATTTATGGCATCTTGGATGGGCATAATTTTTCTGTATATAATGATGTTATAAAGTTTACATATTTTTTGGTAAGTACAATTATACTTGTATGTTATATCTCTTTAGAGCATACTTACCCAGTATATCAGTCTCTATATTTACAGAGTCACCCACTTTGCGGGTGCTAAAGTTGGTTACATTTATGGTATGTGGTATCAGTGATACTTGTACTACATTATCCTGTATATCCGTGACAGTCAGACTTATGCCATCAATGGCTATGGAACCCTTCCTGACTATATGCATCGATAGTGTTTCAGGTATGCGAATACTGATGCTGACCTCGCCAGGATTCCTTTGTATATCATCTATTATGCCGGTTCCATCTACATGCCCCAATACAAAGTGACCCTCTATCTTATCTCCCACGCGAATGCTCCGCTCTATATTGACATCATCACCGACATTTAGTGAACCCAGGCCCGTAGTCTGTACGGTCTCCTGTATCAGCTCAAATGTACAGTGTGTATCATGCATATCGACAACTGTCAGACAGACACCGTTTATGGCAACGCTGTGGCCCTGCTCCAGGCCTTCGGCGCAGATACCCAAATCAACCTCTATGTATAATACGCTCCGCCGATCACTAGACGATATCTCCCTCACTCTTCCTTTTCCTTGTATTATGCCTGTGAACAATATTATGTAATATGTCATCTGCTCTATATAATATGCAACGTTGATACAGGTGACGACAATCGTAAAATCTCTATTATTTAATAGTTAGTAATTCTGAATTCTGTGTCGTAATTCTTCTTATATAGTTTGATCTTTTATCATGTGATACAAAATCGGACTTTATACTTCCTTTGCTAACTCTGTCGCTATTACTCCATCTGTTGTACAAGTTTACTTTGAGATGTATCTCCTGTACGATATTATCCCACTTTAGGGTCATAATGTGCTCACCAAAGAGGCGTTTGAATATAGAGAATACTGTTTCTACAACTTATTTCCTGTTGTATTCAATTCTGGCCTTCCAGTACGCCTGATTCTCCCTCTTCTCTTCCCTGCGTAATGTATCCATGCGTGCAGCCTGCCTACTGTCTCCTAATTGATCTCTTACGGATATTCCCCACGTGGCGCCGGACCCCTCACCATGTGGTGTTACGTTTATCTTGTGTAGTATATCTGGAACTACACCTGTATATACACACGCGGCTATGTTGGTCCTTGAATCGTATCATATATGACGGAGGCTGTTTTATTATCAGTTTGATCTGCAAGAGGAGGGCTACCCGGTACAAGAAGATTCTGATATTTAGTCAGGCCATCTGGTATAGAGCTCTCCTGTTTTCGAGCCGGAGAGTGAGATGCTGAATTCCCGGTGTCATCCCCCATATCCAGCGCGTCAAGACTCTCCGAGTAGTGATTGGAATTTAGAGGCATCACCTACTGACTCATCTGTAATGCATACAGCAATTATCTTTAGGGTTTGAGTATCGACCATCACGTGCATCTTTACAAAATCACACTTGATCTTCCATTTTTTACCCATCCATTCACCTCTATTGTGCTGTTTTAATTCTGTTGCATCAACTGCAAGCGTATGTGTATACTTTTTGCCCGTCACGGTTATCATGTCACCCTTGTTTATATTCACATCAAGTGTGTTCATCCGCTTGCAGAGTTGACTAAAGGAGGGCGTGTTGGATTCTCCAACCCATCCAAACTGCCTGCACCGGACGCTCATCCCGACCCTAATGGCGGCGGCTAGAATAGCCAGTATTGGTACGGCGCCCCCACCTTTCCCCTATTGGCATGGTCAACTTCGTCTTTCCACTCAATATATGAAC
>VXON01000200.1 GCA_009840065.1 Cenarchaeum sp. SB0662_bin_33
GTAGTGTGTATGGGCGATTTTAGTACTGCATAAACTTATGCACGCCGCTATAGTACACGCGTCATCGTTTTTACGCACGATCAACTTCAAAAAGCAAAACACCCTCCGTACTTCTGCGTTTTGGTATAGATATGCATGATATGTGTGATGGCCATATGAAGCGTCGGGCATAATATGGTGACTCTGGGCGGCTAAATTATATCACGGCACAAATCCCTCACACCGTCAGAAGTCCTACAGCCAGTGGGGCAGCATCAGATACTCCTGCGGGTCCTTGCCCTGTAGTACCCTGAGCAGCCCTTGGGCCTGTGGCGTAGACAGTACAGGCATGTCAAACCTGTTGTCGGTAGATATTCGAGGACATGCCACCTGTATAAAGGCATCCACGTTACGAATATTCAAGAGTCGCTCGTTGGTGATATCCGTAAGGGCGAACATCTCCACCTCTTTTCCCAACGATTCAAGCTCTCTTTTAAATTTAAGACCCACTACCTTGGAGAGCTGTCCCTCCTTTAGTCCCACTATGATACCGAAGCGTTTTGCATCAGCCGCCTTGTATATGGCAAGTGTGGCTTTTTTGCGCAGTGACTCTGCAAACTCAGATACCTCGCGAACTTCATTAAAGTAGGGATCAAGCACATACGTTGGCTTGCCCGTGGAGAGTGCAACGCCGGCAGCATGAAAGTTACTCTGGCCCAGAAACACGTACGAGTCCACATCATCACGCAGAGAGGTGGCAGGGTAGAACTCACATCCAAATACCTGCCCGTCGTTTAACTGTCCCTTGCCGCTACCTATAATCGTCCGTATACCGTTTTTTTGTAGTATCTTTACGACATTCTGTATCTGGTGCAGATGCTGACTATCGGTCACCACGGCTACTATACCCGACCTTAGGAGCCTAGCGCACTTGAGGGCCACCGAATCAAATGACACATCATCGTAGGCATCCACCATTACGGTATTCCCGACGGTATCCATGGATACTGTATGTCCTATGTTAAAGTGGATGCCGGCGCCTAATGTACGGGCACCACTCTCATTGATATCACAGCTACCCCAGGTTGCATCGGCTATTACAAATGCAGGTATGTCAAATTTCCTGGTTATGTTTATGGCAGTCTGCTGCACCTGTGCTAGGATACCCTCGGGTCCGTTCAGTGATACCGACTGTGGCTTTTTAGCATATATCTCGTTGAATATACGTTCCTCATCAATTACTATCATGTGTATGTAAATGTAGATTTTTAATTTAAACCAAATGTCAGAGATGAGTGGAGTTATACCACTAACTGAAATTGAGCAGCCTACAGTAATAAAGTTCGATATTTGATGGTACGAAATTTCCTGTTTGGTAGTAATTGGCCGGTTTGTCAAGTAGCATATGATACTGCTGTGCCGGAATTTTTAAACAGGACAGACGCAATTCTAGATATACAGCAGATTGATCGTCATGTGTTGGACATGCCATGGTTTGGTGTGTAATTCTAAATATGAGATAGATTGACCGTCATTGCCGGCCACATAATACACTGTGGGCCATAAGGTGTACATAGCGGAGAGTCTTGCTCACCAGATTGTGCATATCTCGCCTAAAGTTCCCAATGCTTTCATATTTAATCTTCCCGCAAATTCGTTGATATATTGGTGTGGGTGCTTGGGCTTGATATTGTTAAATGTCCCGTTGTGCCCACGCCGCACCAATACCTAGAACAACTTTTCCGTTGATGTGTACTTTGTCCCGAACTTACTCACCATCTCTATGGTTTACGGCATTGTGGTTCTTCAGATCGTTGTATGCTAGGTTCTCGTCGGTGAATTTCTTGGAATTTGAACCTATGCCAAAATGCAAAAGTACGTAGACATTTTCACGTCTAGCCCACACGTTAAAGTGTCCATGAACTTATGCCCTTCGGCATAATTGGGCATCTAGATATTCGTTAGGTCAGTTTTGAGTTTACATTCTAAGGCTTGGGCGGCTTGATCCACACCCGATTGCGGGACTGGACAGAGTAGATTGGATCACCATGCGTGTCTTTTAATCTTGAACGCGACATGCTAGCGATATTGGTATGTATTTTAACTTTTGTATCGTCGTCCAGCTGATACTCGTTAGATTTTTGCACTAAAGTATTATAGTACATATCTTCAATTTCTATACTCTGCAATATCGTCACCTGAAATTTGATTCGGGTTGATGTCCCCCCTAATTTTGGGCAGTAAGGGTTACAGTGAGAATTTGTGCATCTACCACGTATTGTGTCTCATTTTTTTAGTAAGCCGTCTGACGGTTTTCAATACGGTTCGCGTTTTCAAGACAGAGTTGTCTTGTAGTTCGTATTTGTTCCACGGCTCTTATGATATCGAATTCTATTGAACGATACCCGTCCATCTATTCTACTCCCGGCGCAACTAACTCTATTACGCTAAGTCTTACTCTTTCAAGAACCTCATTATACAAGTGTGTCGATCCTGCTACACATGACTTGGCTATCATGCATCAGCATGCCATCTTCTACCTCCGTACGTGGCAGCCGGACCAAGTACGGATCTGGTTGGTGGTTATACCAAGGCATACAGCGTATTGCGTACCGGAGTGAAATTTGTTACTAGATATAACCAACAACGGACGGACCTTTGACTTTCTTTTATCTAGATATTTTGGATCGTCTAAAACAATAGCACCTGAGCATAGGACATTGCTACGCGCCAGTATAATAAGTTATAAATCCTCCAAACTTTGGTGCGCCAGCACATCCATGTCACTGTTCGCGTCGGCAATCTGCTCATTTTCCATAATGCCTAAGGGAATGATCTTGTCGAAAGACTGTCCGGGTTGATGTGTCGTTGACTGCGACAGGACTACCCTGATGACAGATGTCGGATTTGAGTACGAATATGTTGGTTCAGGTGGGACTTGACCAATTGAGAAGGTTCTTTCGTAGGTTTGGATCATATCCTAGATTGTCCAACCCGTAGTTTTATATATTGCTATCTCCGGTCCCCCCCACAAAGTTGGTGGATAGAGCAATTCCTGCCCACTCTGTCTTCATGTGGTAAGTTGCGCCGTTGAGTGCTAGCCCAAGCAGTCTATCGGATACTATGGGCCAGATCCGCTCCAGATAGTCATCACCAAACTCTAGGCGGGGGAACGAGATTATATTATCTGAATGTGGACTATATAGTATAATATGCAAGAGATGTATGTGGGTTTTGATGATACGGACTCCACAAGGGGCATGTGTACGACGTTTTTGGCGTATATCATCACAGAGAATCTCCTAAAGCGTGGAGTTAGGTTTTTAGAGTATCCAAGGCTCGTACGCCTAAATCCCAACGTGCCCTGGAAGACTAGGGGTAATGGTGCAGTGGCGCTGCACTTTGCAGCAGACAATGCAGACCGCGTGCAACAACAAATCACGGATATGATAGGGGTGTATTCGGATCTGCAGAATGGTGCAAATCCTGGTGCCGTATTTCTAAGGGGGAACAGCATAACACCACGCATGAAGAGATTAAGTCGGGATGCATTGCACAAGGTCGTAGAGATATCCGACGCTTGTGATATAATCAGGGATGGTGGAGGAGATGCATTCTCCCTGGGAACCGGACGGGGTGTAATCGGAGCCCTAGCTGCCATTGCATATGATTTTAGGGACAGTACCGCGGAGATCATCACGTATAGGAGTGATGCTAATCTAGGAGTGCCGCGTCAGATAAAACCCGACAGTGTGCGGGTAATGCAGAAGACTTTCCCGGACACATTCAATAGTTACGATGATGGGTCCGGCCAAGTATTGATAGCGCCACGTGGACCTGATCCTGTCTTTTATGGCATAAGGGGGGAAAATCCCGGCATACTGTACAGGGCATCATCCATGATAATGCATACAGAGAGATTACGGGGACACATGATGTTTTGTACAAATCAGGGTACTGGAGACCACCTGCAGCACACCATAAAAGCACGTATGATGGAGCCATACTCATCCGGAGTCGTGGACGGTGTGATATCTATTGAACCCCAGATTATGCCCGGGGGCCACATGTGCTTTAGTATAAAGAGTGAGGGGCATTCCATACCCTGTTGGGCATACAGGCCTACAAGACTACCCCAAAAGCTGTCAGGATTGATGAGGGGGGATCATGTCATTGTGAGTGGTGGAGTCAGGGGCGAGTCAGAAGACTACTCCCGTGCCATAAACATAGAGAAAGTACATGTGCAGAGACTAGCCCCCCACATAACCTACAAAAACCCCCACTGCAGCAGATGCAATAAGAGTATGAAGTCAAAGGGGCGCGGGCAGCACTTTTGGTGCGTACGATGCGGCAGCACCGCAGAGCATCGCCAACAGATATGCATGCCAAGAACCATATCAGAGGGTATATACAATGCCGCAGTAACTGCACACAGGCACCTGACCCGACCGCCTCAAAGATACAACAGGGTAAATCATATCACTTTTGAGCCGGATACGGACTGGTTTGCTGTGTATAAGGACTAGTAGCGGGGAGTAGATTTGAACTACTGATTTGCGGGTTATGAGCCCGCCGGGATGACCTAGTCCACATCTGTCTGACTTCCCCACCCCGCTGATACTAGTCAAATATGCAGATATATCTATTTTTGGGGTTCTTTTGGTGGGAATCATAGACAGGTACACAATCCCACTGCACACACATGCCTTCTTTGACTACTCCTACCCATGAAATGGAATATGCGCAGTTCTCATATCCACCAATCAGATAAAAACGAGATGCTTGGTCATGTCATGTCTATACCTACAGGCAAAATACCATTCTCTAAGCATGAATATCATGTGGACTTGGCCAGGTACAAAAAATCTATCAATCATGTAGAATAAACCCTGAAAAATAATTATAACAAATTCAGTTTATTACATCATGGATAAGAGGTTACGGATAGCCGGCATAATTGGGGCGCTGGCATTCTCTGCATGGGTACTGACATCGCCATCAGATCCGCTGCCCATACCAGTACCTTCTTCCGAGGGTCCTGGGGATTCGGTGGTCATACTAGCAGAAGACTTGGAACGGCCAAGGCACATAGCCGTATATGGTGATGATGTATTTGTCACAGAACGGGAGGGACGCATACGACTAATACATAATGGAACGCTGCTTGATGCGCCGGTAGCAGTGCTACGGCCCGTGGAGGATTTTGATATTGGGCTTAGTGGAATTGCGGTGCATCCGGATTATAACGAGAATAAACTACTATACGCGTACATATCATATAGCATGGATGATATATTATACAACAGGGTCCTAAAGATAACGCTTGTGGATAACAGGCTTGTGGATGCCGTGCCAATTATAGAGAGTATACCAGGATCTCGATTCACCAACGGGGGGGTAATAAAGTTTGGTCCCGATGGCATGCTGTATGTGGGAACTGGTACGCCATCGGACTCATCCCACCTACCACAGGACATAAATTCACTGGCCGGAAAGATACTGCGTATACGTGATGATGGGTCCATACCAGCGGACAACCCATATGAGGACTCGCCCGTATACTCGTTTGGTCACCGCAACATCCGAGGCATGGACTGGGACAGTTCCGGAAATCTATACGTATCCGAAGAGGGTCCGGACAAAAACGACAAACTGAGTCACATCACGCCTGGTGGAAATCATGGCTGGCCAAATAGCGAATGCTATGGTCCAGGCTATACCAATGCAACGGTATGTTATGATCCCGCCATAGAACCTGGGGGCATAGTATTCTCAGGCGGTGTTGCGACCACATCAGGCCATCTGTTGCTAGCATCGCTGCGAGGTGGTGGGCTCTTTGCTATAGATTTGAATGAGGGTCTACCATCACAGAAGGTTCTATTGAGTGGCTTGGGGCGCATTAGAGATGTAGTACAGGATGAAGCCGGCATCATATACGTGATAACCTCAAATACAGACGGTAAGGGATTCCCCGCCGATAATGACGACAGACTGTTGATGTTACGATAATAGAATGTTCACACAGTTTTAATATAGACAGGGGGGATAAAATATATGGAGAGCGTGTGTGTTCTGGGCGCGGGAAGTACAAAGTATGGGAGACTAGATGACAGCATAGTAGACATAACAGTTCAGGCATCCGCAGACGCAATAGACAGTGCAGGAATAGAACCCGGCGACATAAAGGCAGGATACATTTCCAATGTATTTGGAATAGCAGACAAGCAGGTACATCTAGGACCTGTGATTATGAGTAACTTGGGTATTTCAGACAAACCATCACTCTCCATAGAGTCCGCATGTGGCAGTGGGTCCGTCTCATTTCGGGAGGCATATGCCAATGTAGCGGCAGGATTTTATGACTGCCTGCTGGTGGCAGGCACAGAGAAGGTGACCCATACAGGTACTGAATGGACCACTACATACTTTGCATACTGCTCAGACTTCTTTCATGAGGGGTCTGCTGGAGTCTCATTTCCAGGACTGTTTGCATCCATGGCGCGAGCCTATCTGACCGAGTTTGATGCCACCGAGGAGGACTTTGCTCAGGTTGCCGTAAAAAACCACAACAATGGCATACTCAACCCAAAGGCGCACCTGCGAAAGAAGATAACCATAGACGATGTTATGAGCTCGGCTGTTGTGGCAAGCCCGCTCAAGTTATACGACTGCTGTCCGTTCTCGGATGGGGCGAGCGCCGTCATACTGTGCACAGAAGAATTTGCTAAAAAGGTGGGTGGAGACTACATAAGGGTGACCGGTTCCGGTAGGGGCGGCTCGCCGGCAGCACTACAGGGCCGTGAGCACATTACTACCATTCCCAGCACCGTACTGGCATCAAAGGCAGCCTACAAGATGGCAGGCATAACAGCCAAAGATGTAGACTTTGCCGAAGTACATGACTGCTTTACAATAGCCGAGGTGGTGGATACCGAGGATTTGGGATTCTTTGAAAAGGGCAAGGGTGTGGAAGCTGTCCGGGAAGGTAAAACCACACTAAATTCAGACATATCAATAAATCCTTCCGGCGGTCTAAAGTCAAAGGGCCACCCCATCGGGGCTACCGGTGTAGGGCAGGTGGTTGAGGTGTATGATCAGTTGACAGACCAAGCCGGGCCCCGTACTGTAAATGATGCGCACATAGGCATAACCCATAATTTTGGAGCCACCGGAGCCAGCTGCGCCGTTCATGTATTTGAAAGTGTTTAAGATGTCCTCCCGCCAAAAATTTATTGATGCTGCTCAGGAGGGTAAGGTGCTGCTGCTGCAATGTGTGAAATGCATGGAGATGCATACATCTACAACATACTTTTGCAGAAAGTGTGGGGCCTCAAAGTTTGCCGACAATATAATAGATGGCACAGGTAAGGTAGCCACATATACCATAATTACCGTTCCACCGGCAGGCTTTGAGGAGCACGTACCATATGCGTTTGTTGTTATGAAACTTGATGGTGCGGACCAGCGAATATCAGGATTCATGGGGGGAATAGCCACGCCTGCCGATTTACCGGTGGGGGCGGCGGTCCGCGTATACGGGTACGATGAGCGCGGTCTTTTAATAAAATTTCAGTAAATTTATAATGTAATAAAGGATCATTCATGCATGGTAATTGACGTTTATTGTGGCAAATGCAATACAAAGATTGGATCAACAACTGTACTAAAATCCATAAAACGGATAACAGGAGTTATGGATGGTAAATGTCCATCCTGCGGACACGAGGTGTCATTATCAAAATTCACACTAGACACACAGGAGGCAACCACTAGGGATGACTCCATAGACTAATAGTCCGCACTCAAGATATGCAGGATGACTAATCATAGTGTTTCAGAATACTTGGAGCCAGTCGAAACTGGGGTTGGTGCATAATTCTCCACTGTACATACTGCCAAGTTTTTAGCAGAGACTTGTGCGCAAGTCCCACCGGCAGTATACTGATGGGTAGTGCTATGACGTACACCACCTCCGGCGGGGCCCCATACGAGGGTATCGGTATGCCTAGGCGGTTGGCCCACCGGAACCGGTTATGTTTCAGGATATGGCCCCCCCTTGGCGAATCGCTTTCTGTTGTCGTCACCGACGAGCCTACAGTATATTTGGTGTCCTCGTGTCTCTTCGGCTCCAAATATTTCTTCTATTGTATCGCTTAGAGCATATTTATTTGGGTTGAACAGCGTGGCAGCCTTTCTTCTGCTAGGTTTGGAATGGTTGATGGTATCCTTCCTCTACTTGCTGCCTAGTATCATTCCGTGCATAAACACCACTTGACAGTTTTGATCTTAATTATGTACACGATCAGTGTTAACCCGCCTGCCCTTCAGATGGAATTCATGATG
>VXON01000178.1 GCA_009840065.1 Cenarchaeum sp. SB0662_bin_33
TTTATGTAGTGCTTGTCCCTTCATTTCAGTTTCCGAAGGGACTTGCGCACTTCCCTTTTATGTGCCTTGAGATCCAACCCCTAATTTGGCATACTGTACTTGGCTAGGTAGTGCACATTTCCCCAAACAAAAGACTCCTTTTTACGGATGCATCCACGTACTTCAAAAAGCAAAACACCTTCGAATATTTTTTGTTTTTACAGCAACTCTAAACACTAGTATCCGGTCCAGGAGGATCCGTTCAATAAATGATCACGATCCAAGCCTACTGCGGGTTCGCGAAGGGGGGCGTATCCATGGATGAGCATCTCCCAGTATGCAAAGGCCGTGTTGGCCACGACATTGCACGTATCGACAGATGCCTCAACAGCCGGCCAAAAGTGCGTTCCAGATATGACTCTGCTTGCAGCACAACTATGCTCATAATCGGACCATGTGTCAAATGTAACGTGAACATCATATAGTGGGGTTATCCCAGGCTCGATTAATGATGAACCCGCCGGAAGTGTGGCTTGGTAACCCGGAATTACACTATCTCCGTTCACATAGGTGCGAATATCATCGGTTCCGGTGTAGAGTCGCCACGACTCTGCATAGGCCGCGCAGAAGCAGGTGGTAGCTGATGGATACTCTGGATGGTCGGCGGTCTGTAGGTAGCTCTGCCAGTCGTTGCCTGGAACCATTATTGTATCTCCGTTGGCATCAATCCCAATGGGCACAAGGTCATTGTCGTAGAGGTAGTGAATGGCGGTGATGGGCCGCACTGCATCGTAGCGATGCTTCTCCTGCCAGATAACTGTACCGGCATCAAACTTTGCCATGTTCAGTAGGAACTCCAGCTGGACATATTCAACCACATCGTCTATGTTCTTCAATGCCGGGTGGTGGATGAGCTCGCGAAGCTTGTTGTCAAAGAACTCGGTAATAATCTTATCCTCGCCTGTCAGAGCCGCCCTAAGACTTACTACCTCGTCTGCCTGTGCTTGGTACGCATCCGCATTACGATGGTTGCTGTCCAATGGAGGGGGTACGCGAATTGAACGCTGATCAAAGTTGGAGAAAGTCTCGGTGTTGGCCCATTGTGGTGTAACAAACTGCTGTAGAACAAACTCGTCATCGTGATTGGTTACTATTAGGGGGGACCAGCGCGAGGGGTCCACTAGTATGTTGGGTGCATTGACGGGCCGGTAGCCGGTCGTATCGCCAAATGGTTGGATGATCTCGCCACCAAAGTGATTAAAACCATCATCGTGACGTGCATCTAGCACACACTCTGCCGCATGATTTCCTATCTCCACAGGCGAGGAGAGTTGGTGTGTTATGTTACAGTCAAGACCAAGACCACTTTCGTCGTCAGGATCAAGCCCATAGTCGGTCATCATACTGCGCCACTCATCTGCCCGATGCGGGGCAAACTCCAGCATTGTACGGTATGAAGCATACATTACTGCCGTGTTGGGAAGCAGATTGGTCTCGGACTCTGATCCGGGCCGCTGATCCATACGTGAATAGGCCCCGACTGCGGTGGGGTGGTATGGTGCTACCGCATCAAAGGCTGCATTGGTCAGCAGTGTCAGGTGGCGGAATATCAGCGGAGCATTGTTCAGTTCTGGTGATATATCCTCCTGTAGCCAGCCGTTGATGCGGGGCATGACTATCCCGTGCATGGCGTTATCACGTACCAGATTGAGGGTGTCTCCGGCAGCCTCGGTTGCAAGCGGGGCATCAAAGACGACTTCGGTTCGGGCATAGGACTGCACGGGCGGATCCGGACTGCTGTCGTTCCCGTTTCCTGTTGCGGGCGAGTAGATGGTTCCCTGGAATAGGCCCAGCTGAGTCCTGATATCAGAAACCTGCGCATTCATGTCGTCTATCTGTGTTGTAATGGTAAGTAGTGTTGCAGCATTTTCCCCGTTGGTAATCTGACTGATCTCTGACTCTAGGGCGGCTATTCTGGCATCGGCCGTATTGACATCATCTGACAGCAACAGTAGCATGGAGGTGATGTCCTCAACACCCACCCCCAGACTGCTCAGAGACTCCTGTAGGGCTGCCAGAACTAGGCTGACATCGGCGGCGCTCTCCATATCTATATTATCCGTACCTGTCTGTGCATATACGTCACTTGCCGTCACCACCACTACAATTATGAGTGGGAGGAGCACTTTCCGCTGGTTCATGTAAACATTGCAAATTTTAGTATTATATTTAAACCTTTGAAATGACTATTTTGGATGTTGGTGATGAAAATTTCCTGGACACTCCTAGTATATCGGGCTGGTAGTTAAGCAAATGAGGCTTAGGGATGTTAACTTTACTCGTCATGTTTTTCTTGAAAACGATTTTGAATATGCCGTAATAATTTGGAGTTAATCTGACCTGATTGTGACACTATCTCCATTTATAAAAAACAGCAATCCTTTAGATTGTCAAGATTTGTTCTGTAATGCACGTCTACAGCTTGAATCCATACTTTAAACCAGATTGGAGGCTAAATATTATGTCTAAGCCACTCTTTTTCCGAGTGTTCATCAGCCGCGCTTTCAAACGAACCCGGGAATTACATACCCCATCAAATCACTCACACCGTACAGTGGATTTTACTCTGCCAGAGTTGCATCATTGCCAAGCCAGTACCATATGTCGTTTATGCCCATCTCTCTAGGCAAAATATTGTTTTTAAGCATGGCTGTCATGTTGATTAGTATTACTGCTTGAAATCACTACAATTACCATTCAGCAAACTATCGTATAAGGCGCATATGTAATATACGACGGTTACCCAAGGGCGATGAGTTCATGCCCAACGTCACCGAAGAGCAACTGATCAGTGCCATCAAGGAAGAAAAGAATGTCAACGCGCACAACAGGCTTCGGGCTGCCCTGAAACGAAAAAAGGGTATGACTCTACGCCAGATAGAGGCCATCCTGGATAAATCATTTGGAATGATAGGCAAGTGGCTACACTACATGGGCCTTGCAGGAAGATACCACGATGCACATCCGGGACCGCATGCAAGCTGAAACCAGAACAACTAGTGGAACTAAGAAAAAATATGGTGGCCGGACCTGTCGAATGTGGCTTTGAGTCGGGCATGTGGACCGCTCCCATGGTCATAGCACATGTCCACCGCAAGTTCGACATCGAATACAAGCGCGGAGGAATGGAAGGGCTGCTACGCCGCATGGGGTTCTCATGGAGAAGGGCGCGTCCGCGACACCCAAAGGCTGCCTCCGAGGAACAAAAAGAGGAGTTTAAACACAGTTGGTTGCCGAATACAAACACAGTGGATACAAGGATGAGTACTCTACCATAGTTGGATGGGAAAACAAGACAGGCTGGTTTCCAAGAGGCGAAGCGATTACCGTGCCGACCATATTGTCCGGCGAGCGATTCTACACGTTCGGGGTTCTGGCCCCTGACCGGGAGTTTCATGCGTTCTATGAAAAGGCGAACGGAGACAACTTTCTGGACTTTATCGGGAAGGTGTACCAAACATTTGGCAAGTGCGCGATATTCCTAGACAACGCCAACTATCACAAGTCAAAGACAGTGCGGGATGCTGTCAAGGAGTTCTGCGGTGATGTTATTCTGGAATACTTGCTGCCGTACACACCTGATCTCAACCCTGTGGAGACGCAATGGAGGGAGCAGAAACGGCACACCGCCGGAAGGCATCAAGGACATACATTGATGCGATGTATAAAACCGGGGAGATAAAGACCGTTAAAACATATGGGAATTATAGGGAATAGTGAACATATATTAAGCGGTTCATTGTATAGTAGTTTATGAGTCAACAAGCACCAGGCAAGAGTTTTCGCAAAGGAATAACAATTGTCGAATTGTTTAAGATGTTTCCCGATAACAAGACAGCCGAGAAATGGTTTGAATCTAGAATTTGGAAAGATGGCAGAAAGTGTCCTATCTGCAAGAATACGAATACCAAAGAGTCTACCCATAAGACCATGCCATACAGGTGTCCCAAATGCCGTAGATTTTTCAGCGTAAAGAAAGGGACAATAATGGAGGCTAGCAACATATCCTATCAGAATTGGGCTATAGCAACCTATCTGTTTGCCGTCAGCCTTAAGGGAGTGTCATCAATGAGACTGCACCGTGATCTTGGCATAGCCCAAAGTTCGGCATGGTTTATGGTGCATAGGCTCCGTGAATCTTGGAAACAGTTAGCAGGTATAGACAGCATGGAAGGCCCAGTCGAAATAGACGAGGCATACTTTGGTGGCAAGGAATCCAACAAACACGCAGACAAGAAACAACCCCACAGTCAAGGCGGAGCAAACAAAACGTCTGTTGCCGGCATCAAAGACCGTGCAACAAACAAGATAAGCGCTACACCTGTAGCAGAAACAACACAGGCACGTCTAACAGAGTTTATTGATTCGCATACTGTAAAACAATCCAAGAAATACACTGATGAGAACCGTGCATATTGTGGTTTAGACAATCATGAATCCGTAAGGCATTCAGTAGGCGAGTATGTCAGAGGACAGGCTCACGTAAACGGCATGGAGTCATTCTGGGCAATGATGAGACGTGGTTATGATGGGACATTCCATCATGTTAGTGAGCAACATTTACACCGCTATGTGAATGAGTTTGCAGGCAGGCATAATATCCGTCCAATGGACACGGGGGACATGATGGGAGCCGTTGCTGAGAACATGTCTGGACTGCGGCTAACCTACAAAGATTTGATAGCGCCAGGTAATCTTAGTGGAGTGTAATCTTTTTTTAACACTATGATTCAAGAGTGTTGGGTATAATGTGGGACATAATACACGGTGACTGTTTGGATGTTATGGTCGGGATGCCGGACAATTCCGTTGACTTGGTAGTTACATCCCCCCCATATGCGGACGCGCGGAAACATACCTATGGTGGAGTCCCCCCCCCCAATACTTAGAGTGGTTCCGGCCTAGAGCTGAACAAATTTTCAGGATTCTCAAACCCACTGGATCGTTTATCCTTAACATAAAGGAGAAAGTCGTAGACGGGGAGCGGCATACATACGTACTTGATTTAATACTGACACTCAAGCGTGATATTGGGTTCAGATGGACGGAGGAATACATTTGGCACAAGACCACCGCCATGCCAGGCAAGTGGAAGTACAGGTTCAGGGATTCGTGGGAGCGGATCCTTCACTTCACCAAGACGGAAAACATCAAGATGTATCAGGATGCGGTCAAGGTGCCGATAGGCGACTGGACGGATGCCCGACTGTCCAACATGAGCGAGAACGATCAGACCCGACAGCGGTCAGCGACTAACCCCAAAACGGGCAGGCGTATGGCCAACTGGGAGGGTAAGAAGATGGTACTGCCTACAAACGTCCTGCATAAACCACCAGTCTGCCACAACACGGGGCATAGCGCCGCATTCCCCGAATGGTTACCAGAATTCTTTATCAAACTGCTAACTAACAGGGGTGATTTGGTACTGGATCCATTTGTTGGTAGCGGTACCACAGTTAAGGTTGCCGAACGACTCGAAAGGAAATCCGTTGGCATAGACACGGATTATACATGTGTGGCTAAACTTCGTGAAGGTGGTCTAAACACAAATGTCTAGGCTCGACTGGATAACAGATTTGGATTTAGAGAGAGCCGTGGATATTTTGGTAAAGCGTGCGGGGGATGCAAGGACAGAGGCGCCGAAACGCATAAAGAAGAATGTAGTGGATCCGTTTTCGTCCTTGGTAGTTGCGTCCACGTTCAGAATAAAGACGAGTGCACAGTTGGTAAACGCGCAACAAGCCTCATCCGCACTGGATGGCATGGGTAATGCACTAGGTTCATTTCACCAACAGGTCTTGAGTTCAGTGGATGGTTGGGTGAATTATGACGCAAGTTATGACCTAGAGAATGAGAAACTAAAGATTCTGGCTGAGGTCAAGAACAAACACAACACAATGAATTCCAAGACACGTAAGAGTGTTGTACATGACCTTGAGACGGCACTGGAGATAAAGCGGGGTTGGCAAGCGTACCTAGTAATCATCATTCCCCGCAAACCAAAACGGTACAAGAGGCAAATACACCTGTCACGTCCCATCTTTGAGATTGACGGCGCTTCGTTCTACGAAAGTGTGACTGGACAGCCTACGGCCATCCGTGACTTATTCACTGCTACGATAGACATACTTAACACCAACGGCCACAGAGTAGAACCGAACGTTTCCAGATACTGCCAAAACGTATTCGATACATACATCCCACCAACCATCTAAAGTTTATAAAACAAATAGACGGAGACAGTATCGAGAGCTCGCATTCAGCCGCTTGTTTTCTCATTGGGGGTTGGGAAATCCCCTCATTATTTTGTTCGCTCATTGCTTGTCTCACTGTCTCCATACTATAGCATACATTTACGGGCTTAATATATGTTCACTATTCCCTATAATTCCCAAACATATGATTATCTGGACGCTTCGGCTTCCTGAGTGTCTGGTGCCACGCCAAACCTGCCGCATGGGGGGGGGGGCTGTGCACGTACGAGTAGAAGCTGGTCGCCAAACCGCCCCATGATAGTTCTGCTAGACTCTGTGCAGTGCTGGTTGCAATAGTTTACTGGGCGGTTATTGTAGCGATTTTAAGCAGTAACACTAATCTAGCCAAGTACATTGTTTTATTAAAGGACCTACCATAAAGGTGACAATATGCCGTTATTCAGAGGGTAAAATAATTGCCATCAGTTCGGCGTGTAGCTGTGCCCTGTCAAAATTTTCTTATATGAATACAGCTGTGCCAACCGAACACAATGTATTCGTAGTAGTTAAATATGCTAAATCAAAGTTATCGACATTGCTTTCCAAGACAAAATCTTCTGTAGAGTACCACAAACATGTGCAGTCCACAATTGAATCCGGCGCTACATTTGGTTTGGCTGGCGCTTCATATATTATGGGGGGGGGGTTAGGTGCAGTTTAATTGAGTTGTGAGAAGATTTGTATTATTGCAATATTCATACTGGCGTCTGCTACGGTACTGGGTACGGATGCACTGGCCCATCATGTAGAGCGAATTATAATTCAGGGGGCCGATCACAGTCATCACTACTTGGCAGGATCTCCCACACTAAATTGGAGTACAGGAGAGATAAAGGTCGATCTTGATCATCCTGCAACTCGTCTCTACATGGACAAAGTTTTGGTATACGAACAGGCGTTTCGCGATTCGGTGTACCTGAGTGGAGCCGGACAGCGGCAGGGGAGTAACTCGTTTGTCATATATATTGAATTGACGGACAGCCAGATTGAAAAACTCAAATCTTTTAATCCTATTGGAAAATTAGAACTGTCCCAAGGTGCGATAAGGAATGATGATGGCAGTCATAATCGGAGGGTGATGTATACAGTCAAAACAACTGGCAGTTCTCCAAGTTCGTATGATGCTAGTTGCACTGACGGCACAAAAAAGATAACCGGTGTGAGTAGTGGTAACATAAAACAGAACTCTGTAACGATCTCGTGGTCGGCGCTCAACTGTCCTGGTGAGTACGTGGTGAGATACTGGGAGACGGCAAATCGAGCCGGAACAATGAAACAGAGTGTAGTCTCCGCTAGTAAATCTACATTCACGGCAACCGGACTTTCGTCTGGCACTGAGTATGCATTCCGTGTTCTGTATAATGAGCCAGATAACACCATCTCCCCCAAACCATGGAAGGGCAGCAACACTCTTAATGTAAATACACTGACACCTCCCGATACCACCCCACCGACTCTAACCCTCAACGGCCAGTCAACCATATCTGTATCTGCCGGCAACTCTTACTCGGATGCTGGTGCCACTTGCAAAGATACTGTTGATGGAACAATACAGCCAACTGTACAGGGCGCGGTTAAATCCTCAGTCCCCGGCACATACACACTAACGTACTCTTGCTCTGATAATGCCGGCAACCATGCCACATCGGTAAGCCGAACCGTTACGGTATCCGATAATACACCACCAACTCTAACCCTCAACGGCAAATCAACTGTATCTATATCTGCCGGCAACTCTTACTCGGATGCTGGTGCCACTTGCAAAGATACTGTTGATGGAACAATACAGCCAACTGTACAGGGCGCGGTTAAATCCT